>CADEHD010000302.1 GCA_902827055.1 uncultured Chloroflexota bacterium
GAGGGGGAACCGGACATCGACGTGCTTCAGGTTGTTCTCGGCGGCCCCGCGGACCAGGATTTCGAGGCCGTTGCCCGCGCGACGCTGCTCCGGCGCCGGGATGATGCGCGTGCCGGAGAGGAACTGGCCAGTCATCGAGGCCGGGTTGGCCATGACCTCGCGAGGCGTGCCCTCGGCGACGACCATGCCGCCGTGCTCGCCCGCGCCGGGCCCGAGGTCGATCAGCCAGTCGGCGGCCATCATCATCGCCTCGTCGTGCTCGACGACGAGCACGGTGTTGCCCAGGTCCCGGAGGCGGGTGAGCGTGCCGATCAGGCGCTCGTTGTCCACGGGGTGGAGGCCAATCGAGGGTTCGTCGCAGACATAGAGCACACCCATGAGGGCGGCCCCGATCTGCGTCGCGAGGCGGATGCGCTGGCCCTCGCCGCCGGAGAGCGTGCCGGCGGAGCGGTCGAGCGTCAGGTAGCCGAGGCCGACATCGCGTAGGAAGGTGAGGCGGCCGGAGATCTCCTGAAGGATCTGCTGCGCGATCTGGCGCTCGCGCTCGTTGAGCGGGGAGTCGTCGGCGCGGAGGTGCTCAATGCGGGCGAACGCCGCGAGGACCGACATCCGTGCCATGTCCACGATGCTCAGGCCCTCGATGGTGACCGCCTGCATCTCCGCCTTGAGGCGTGCGCCCTTGCAGACCTCGCAGGGGACGGCCGTCATGTAGCGCTCGATGTCGGCGCGTGTCGCCGCGGAGGTGGTCTCGCGGTGCCGCCGTGCGAGGTTGGGGATGACGCCCTCCCACGCGATCTCGTACTGGTGCGTGCGGCCGCTGCGCGACTGATAGGAGACGTTGATCGCCTCGTCCTCCGTGCCCTGCATCAGCGCGTTCCACTGGCGTTTGTCCAGCTCCTCGAGCGGCTGGTCGAGCGTGAAGCCGAAGGCGTCGCCGAGGGCCGTGAGGCGGCGGCGGTACCAGGAGAGCGTGGTGCTCATCCGCTGGAACGGTGCGACCGCGCCCTGCGCGATGGACAGCTTGCGGTTCGGGACCACCAGGTCCGGATCGAGCTGCATCTGGATGCCGAGGCCGGTGCACGCGGCGCAGGCGCCGTGGGGCGAGTTGAACGAGAAGTTGCGCGGCTCGATCTCCCCGACGGCGTATGGTGGGTGATTGGGGTTCGGACAGGCGTAGCGCTCCGAGAACGTGGTCTCGGCGCCGTCGTTCGCGCCGCCGACGGTGGCGAGGACCATCACGCCCTGGCCGAGCTTGAGGGCCTGCTCGACAGAATCCGACGTGCGCTGCCGGCGCGCGTCGCGGTCGTCGTCCTCGTCGGGCTGGGGGATTGCCAGGCGGTCGACCACGACGTCGATGTCGTGCCACTTGTAGCGGTCGAGGGCGACCTGCTCCTCGAGGTCGCGGACCTCGCCATCCACGCGCACGCGCACGAAGCCAGCCTTCCGGACGTCCTCGAAGACCTGCGTGTGCTCGCCGCGGCGGTGCCGGAGCAGCGGCGCGAGGATCATCGCGCGCGTGCCGGGCGGCATCGCGAGGACCGTGTCCACGATCTGTTGCACCGTCTGGCGCTGGATGACGGTGCCGCAGTGCGGGCAGTGCGGCACACCGACGCGCGCGAAGAGCAGGCGCAGGTAGTCGTAGATCTCGGTGACCGTGGCGACCGTGGATCGTGGGTTCCTCGAGACGCCCTTCTGGTCGATGGAGATCGCGGGGGAGAGGCCCTCGATGTGGTCGACTTCGGGCTTCTCCATGAGGCCGAGGAACTGGCGTGCGTACGCCGAGAGCGACTCGACGTACCGACGCTGGCCCTCCGCGTAAATCGTGTCGAACGCGAGCGACGACTTCCCGGAGCCCGACACGCCGGTGAGGACCACGAGCCGATCGCGCGGGATCTCGACGGAGATGTTCTTCAGGTTGTGTTCGCGCGCACCGGTGACGACGATGCGATCGAGTGGCATGGACACCTCGAGGGGAGCGCAACCGGGTGGAGTGCGGGCGTTGCGATGGGCGCGGCGCGCCGTGCGCTGCCGCTCCGCTCGCGCCTGCGAGGCCGGGGTCAGACCATTCTAGGACCGACGGCTGCACTCTCAAGCCGTAGTGTCACGCCGCGGTGCCGAGCCGTGTTGGGTCGCGCGGGACTGGCGCGAGGTGGAGTCGATGCGGGTCGTCGTCCTCGCGGATGGCAGGGGCAGCGCTGCGGGCTACGCCGGGCTGGTCAGCGCGCTGGGGCATGAGGCCTGGACGGGCATCGGGAGCGCGCCTGCGATGGCGCTGGTGCAAGAAGCGCGCCCCGAGGTGGTGCTGATCGCCCTCGGGCTCGAGTCCCCGGGGCTGCGCGCCGTGGTGCAGCGCGTCCGTGCCGCAGCCGAGCGCGCGGTGCCTATCGTGCTGGCGCTGGCGGAAGATGCGTGGTGGCTGCGCGCCCCGCCCTCGGCGGTGCTGGCGCCCGTGGTGGTCGTGCGACGGGCCGGGTTAACCGCACAGGCGCTCGAGCGGGCA
>CADEHD010000303.1 GCA_902827055.1 uncultured Chloroflexota bacterium
GCTGATTGGTGTCTGGGGTTCGACGCGCAAGGAGTACGGCGCAACGAAGCTGATGATGATGCTCGTCGCCGCCTCGATTCTGATCTTCATCGGGATCTTCGGGGCCTTCAGCGCTGCGGGCCTCGGCACCTTCGACATGGAGGAGCTGTTCCGGGCGGGCGAAACCGGCCTGATTCCGCGGAACACGCAGATCCTGCTCTTCCCGATGATCGCGATCGGCTGCGGGACGCTCGCCGGCATGTGGCCGTTCCACTCGTGGTCGCCGGATGGGCACGCCTCGGCGCCGACATCCGTGTCGATGCTCCATGCTGGCGTCCTGATGAAGTCGGGCGCGTGGGGCGTGATTCGGCTCGGGTTCCAGATGCTGCCGGAGGGTGCCGAGTTCTGGGCGCCGGGCCTGATGCTCATCGGGATCACGGCGGCGCTGTACGGAGCGGTCTCGGCGCTGCGCCAGACCGACCTCAAGCTGATGACGGGGTTCTCCTCGGTGTCGCACATGGGGTACGTCTTCGTCGGCCTCGGGAGCCTGAACGTCATCGGCATGAGCGGTGCCGTGCTGCAGATGTTCGCGCACGGGGTGATGACGGCGCTGTTCTTCCTCCTCATCGGCGGCATGTACGACCAGTCCCACAACCGCGAGATTCCGAACTTCTCCGGGATGGCGCGCCAGATGCCGATCTGGACGATCTTCTTCGTGATCGCCGGTCTCGCCTCGCTCGGGTTGCCGGGGATGTCCGGCTTCATCGCCGAAGTGCACATCTTCATCGGCGCCTTCCAGGCGTACCCCGTCGTCGGAGGGCTCGCGGTGCTGACCGCCGCGATCACCGCGACCTACCTGTTGCGCATGTTCTCGCAGGCGTTCTTCGGCGAGTTCAACCCTCGATGGAGCGACTTGCGCGAGATCAACTATCGCGAACGCGCGGCCGCGACCGTCCTCGCGATTACCATCCTGACGATGGGGATCTGGCCGGCGCCGTGGATTGACCGCGTCGCGAATGCCGTCGCGAACACGATTCCGGGGGTGTCGATGTGAGCCACAACTACGCATTGCTCGCCCCCGAGCTGATCCTGTTCAGCGTCGCGATGGTGGTCGTGGCGGTCGACGCGTTCCGGTCGCAGTTCAAGGTCGGCAGCACCGTGCTGGCGGCCACCGCGGCCGTCGGTGCGCTGGGCGCGCTCGGGGCCAGCATCGCGATGGCGGGCGAGCACGGGGAGTTCGGCGAGCTGATCGTCGTGGACGACTTCACGACGTTCTTCCGCGTCCTGTTCGCGGGAACGGTTGTGGTCGTCATCGCGGCGTCGCACGAGTTCGTCGCGAAGAACATCCGCCACCCCGGCGAGTTCTATTCGCTGCTGCTGCTGTCGACCATCGGCGCGACGTTCATGGCCGCGGCGAGCGAGCTGCTTACCGCGTACATCGCCATCGAGGTGCTGTCGTTCTCGCTGTACGTCGCCGTGTCACTCGCCAAGACCGACCCGCGTTCCGGTGAGGCGGGCCTGAAGTACGTCCTCCTCGGGGGCGTCGCTTCGGCGATGCTCCTCTACGGGCTGAGCCTCCTGTACGGCAGCGGCGGTTCGACGTCGTACGAAGTGCTCCGCGAGGCGTTCACCGAGCAGGCTGGCGAGGCGTCGGCGCTGACGCTCGTGGGACTCGCGCTGGTGATCGGCGGACTCGCCTTCAAGGCGTCGGCGGTGCCGTTCCACATGTGGACGCCGGACGCGTACGAGGGCGCCCCGCTCCCCATCACTGCCTACCTCTCGGCGACCTCGAAGGCCGCGACGTTCGCGCTGCTGCTGCGGCTGCTTTCCGGCCCGCTTGAGCCGCTGATCGCGGACTGGCGCTGGATGCTCGCGACGCTCTCGGTGGCCACGATGGTCGTCGGGAACCTGGTGGCCCTCCAGCAGCACAACATCAAGCGCCTGCTGGCGTACTCCTCGATCGGCCAGGTCGGGTTCATGCTGATGGCGCTCGTGGTCCTGTCGGACCAGTCGACATCGGCGCTGCTGTTGCACCTCTCGGGCTACCTGATCACCAACCTCGCCGTGTTCACCGCGGTGATCGCGTTCTACAACCGCACCGGCAAGGAGGAGATCGCGGACTTCCGCGGTCTCGCGGAGACGCAGCCATACCTCGCGGTGGTGATCACGGCCGGCCTGTTCTCGTTGAGTGGCATGCCGCTGCTGGCGGGGTTCGCGACGAAGTTCCTGTTGTTCCAGGCTGCCGCGAGTGGTGGCTACCTCTGGCTCGCCGGGCTCGCCGTGGTCATGAGCACCATTTCGCTCTACTACTACCTGCAGGTCATCAAGCAGATGTACTTCTACGAGCCGGTGGGCGACACCTCGAGGTGGCGGCTGACGCCCTCGGGGTACGTGCTGAGCGCCGTGCTGTTGCTCGCGATGGTTGTGGTCGGGCTGTACTTCGGTCCGCTGTACCGCGTGGCCGACACCGCGGCGGCGGCGCTGTTCGCATAGCCCGGATA
>CADEHD010000304.1 GCA_902827055.1 uncultured Chloroflexota bacterium
GTGCGCTCCTTGCGAGCCTGGACGTCCGCAACCAGCGCGCGCTGCAATCCTCGCGCCGGATCACGACTCTCCTCCGCCAACCCCTCGACTACTCGATGACCAGCACGTGGCGCCCCACCTTGACCTCCTCGCCCGGACGGACGACGAGCATGCTCGGCGGACCGTCCACGCCGGACTCCGGGAGACCCAGTGCCTGCAACACGAAGTGGCCCTCCTGGAACGGCGTCAGCAGCCCATGGAGCGGGCGCACGAACTCGTCCTCGAGACACACATCGCAGGCCACGTTGCTGCCGATGCTGAACGCCACGTCCGGCGGCAGCGGCAACCGCCGCACCTGCCCACCCGGCTCGCGGATCACGAGGCGTGGCAGCACGGGCAGCGGCGTCACGGTCACAGCCACGCCCCGCGCGGGACCGGGCTCGGGCAGCACGGGCGGCTGCACCACGGGCCGCCGTCGAGGTGCAGGCGACAGCGCCTGCAGCACGGCAATGTTGGTGAAGCGCATCTGCCGACGCGCCAGCACGACAGCGGCCCCCACGAGCATCGCCGCGAGCATGGTCAGCAACCCGATCGAGGGCAGCGACATCGCGTCACTGGCCTCGGCAGTCAGCGCCTGGCTCGCCAGCACGCGATCGCCCTCCAGCAGCTCGGCGATCACGGCGCGCCCGGTCGGCACCACGACGCGGCCCTGTGGCTCGTTGGTCCGCAGCAGGACCTGCCGCCCCTCGCGCACCACGATCGTGGGCGGGCGCGCGCTCTGCGTATTCGCGAGCACGGTCACCTGCGTCCCACCCGAGGCGCGCGCGGTCTCCACCTTGAACTGCTGCTCGAGCGCGGGAATCGTGACGATGGTGCTCGCGGTCGCCAACAGCTGGCCGTCGGCGTACGCGCTCGCCTCCACCACGGCCACGCCCGGCGTCCGCCGCCAGGGGTCGATCTGGAACGGGCCGTTGCCGGGCGTCTGCACGGCGGCGCCATCGATGCTGTAGCGCAGCTCCATCTGGTTCCGCGGCAGCGAGGACTCGGCGCTCACGGTGATCGCCCCGGTCGGTCCGTTGCGACTCGCCGCGGCCAGCCGCAGGAGGCCGGTGTTGTCCACCTCGATACGGCCGCTCAGCGTCACGCCGCGTCCCCCGCGAGGCTGCCCCAGCTGCACGAGCACGTCGTGCACGCCCTGCGGCAGCGGCGGCACGGACACCTCCACGCTGGTCGCCCGCGCCAGGTCGACGCCCAGCTGGCTGTACAGCGTCACGAGGGCGTTCGGGTTCGCGACGGCCACGAACCGGCCGTGGGTCGCGTCGGCGAGCTGCTCGAGGTACCCGGCGTCGATCGCGGCACCGAGGCCGAACGCGAACACGGGCACGCCTCGCTCCGCGGCCCGCTCGATGCTGGTGCGACGCGCCTCGGCGCTTCCGGTGGTGTCCTCGCCGTCCGACAGCAGCACGACGACGCCCCGGGGCCCGCTCGTGCTCGCCAGCTCGGTCGCGGTATCCACGGCCCGATACAGCGCGGTGTCGCCCGCCGCCGCGATGTCCTGCACGGCCAGCGAGGCGGTCCCGCGATTCAGCCCCGGTCGCGCTCGCACGTTCGGCGCATCCGAGAACGACACGACGGCGATGGGGTCTCGCTCCCGCACGCCTGCGATCAGCTGGTTCGCCGCGCTCTTCGCCGACGTCAGCGCCGCGCCCGCCATCGATCCGCTGCTGTCGATCGCCAGCACGATGGGCAACGGCTCCCGCTCGGCAGGCGCGGTCACCTTCGCGGCCCGCGGCACGCCATCCACGAGCACCGACACGCTGCCCGGGGCCAGCAGGCTCTGTTCCGAGGCCGTGACGGCGAGCAGGATGCGCCCCGCCGGATCGTGCTGCATGCGTACCACCGAGCCTGATGGAGGCGTTTGCGCCGCCGAGTTCCCCGTCGCCACGCTGATCAGCAGCCCAATGCCGGCCACCAGCAGCGCGAACAACCAGCGCCGGACCGGCCACAGGGCACTTCCGACGCGCGACGTGGCCAGGCGCAATCGCGTCCTCCCTGGGCGGCCCTCATACGGAAGCCACCTCTGACGTATGCGGACCATAAGAAAGTGCATGTTGGTCGCGAGTGAGGGGAGAGTGAGTGAAGCCGCCCCGAGGACGCGCCACCCGTCTACTGAATCAGCTCGATCCCGAGCGAACGTGCGATCGCCGTCAGCTGCGCCCGGAACGAAGCGCACGTCCCAGGCGGCGCCGCGCAGCTGGCACCAGCGTTGATGTAGCTACCGCCGCTGAGCTCGGCGATCTCAGCCATCAGCGCTTGCCCGGTCGTACTCCCGTTGCTCGGCAGGACGAAGACCGCGTAGATCGGCACCCCGGCAGCGCCTGCGGCGGTCGCAGCGTTCCGAGCGCAATTCGCGGGGTTCGCGGCGCCGCAGGCAGTGCCGAACGCGTGCTCGGTGCCGAACAAC
>CADEHD010000305.1 GCA_902827055.1 uncultured Chloroflexota bacterium
GGGCATGCAACCGCGGGACCGCCGCTAGATCGAGGCGCTCACAGGGCTGATGCAGGAGATCGCGGAGCGTGGCAACTCGGTGGTGGTGGGGCGCGGCGGCCAGGCCATCCTCGCGGGGCGGCCGGACGCGATCCACGTGCGCGTGGCGTGCGACCCCGAGGAGCGGATTCGGCGGGTGGCCGCGCGGGACGGCATGACGCCGGGGGCGGCCCGGGCGCGTGTCCAGGACTCGGATAGCCAGCGCGAGGCGTGGCATCACAAGTACTTTCACATCGATTACCGCTCGCCCTATCTCTATCACCTGGTGGTGAACAGCGGCTGGCTGGACGAGGACCTGATCTGCGACCTGATCGTGGAGCTGGTCCGGCGCCACTCGGCGGTCGGAGCCGACGCGCGCAGCGAGGCGTGACGGCCCGCTGCACGTTCGTGGCACTCGTTTGACAGCCTGCCTACTGAGATCAATGATCGCGCGCGATCGAGCAGATCCGGGGGCTCGCATACCGCCTCACGAAGGAGTGAACGATGGACTGGGCTGACACGCCAGAGCAGGCTGCATTTCGCAGCGAAGTGCAGGCGGTGATCCGCGACGGGCTGCCGCAGGCATACCGTGGTGGCAAGGGCGACTGGGAGAAGGACCGCAAGTCCACGGACCCGGCGATGGTGACGGCGGCGAAAGAGTGGCAGGACGCGCTCGCCTCGAAGGGCTGGGTCGCTCCGCACTGGCCGAAGGAGTACGGCGGCGCGGGCCTGTCTCCGATGGAGCAGTTCATCTTCAAGCAGGAGATGGCCATCGCGCAGGCGCCCTCGGTGGGTGGCCAGGGCGTGAGCCAGCTCGGGCCGACGCTGATCATCCACGGGACGGACGAGCAGAAGGCCGAGCACCTGCCGAAGATCCTCTCCGGCGAGGTGAACTGGCGACAGGGGTACTCGGAGCCGGGCTCCGGCTCGGACCTGGCATCGCTGCAGACGCGGGCCGTCCGCGACGGCGACGACTACGTGATCAACGGGCAGAAGATCTGGACCTCGGGTGCGCACATCGCGGACTGGCTGTACGCGCTGGTGCGGACCGACCCGGACGCCCCGAAGCACCGCGGGATCTCGTTCCTGCTCATGGACAAGCACACGCCCGGGATCACGGTTCGCCCGCTGATCAACATGGCGTGGAGCCACGAGTTCAATGAGACGTTCTTCGAGGACGTGCGCGTTCCGGCTCGGAACCGCGTGGGCGAGGAGAACCGCGGCTGGTACGTGGGCGCGACGCTGCTCGACTTCGAGCGCTCGAATATCTCGGGTGCGATCGTCGTGCGTCGCAACATCGATGAGCTGATCGAGTACGCGAAGACGGACGAGGGCAAGGCCAAGTCGCGTCTCGCGGGGAGCGACACCCTCCGCCACGAGCTCGCCGAGGAGTTCGTCGAGACCGAGGTGATGTTCCAGTTCTCGTTCCGCATCATCTCGATGCAGAGCGCCGGGCAGATCCCGAACTACGAGGCCTCGACGGCCAAGCTCTTCAACTCGGAGCTGGTGCAGCGCGTCTCGCGGACGGGGACCAAGATCTTCGGTCTGCACTCGAACGTGTGGGCCGATGAGGAGGACGAGAGCGCGCCGCTGGAGACCAAGTTCACGTTCGAGTACGTGCGCTCGGTGCCCGCGACGATTGCCGCCGGGACGTCCGAGATCCAGCGCAACATCATCGCCACGCGAGGCCTGGGGCTGCCGCGCGGCTAGTGTGCTCGCCCCGCCTCGGGGCGTTGCCGGAGATCAGCAACGCGGGGCGCCACGAGCGCCCCGCGTTCGTGTCAGGGGTGCGGCGGCGTGTGGCCGTCGCGCCCGCTTGCGAGGAGCGTTCGATGCCAGACGACCAGGAGCTGAAGCCGCGCTACGTGGTGCTGTACCGCCTGACGGAGAAGGGGCGCGAACACGCACGCTCGATCGTGCATCACGCCAGCTCGATCCGCGAGACGAACGAGACCGCAGGGTTCAAGGTCCTTGGCGTGTACTACACGCAAGGCCAGTACGACATGGTCGCGGTCGTTGAGGCGCCGAGCGAGCAGGCGATGCTCACGGGCCTGTTCTCGATCGCGGGCGAGGGCAACGTGGTGAGCGAGACGCTGCGCGCGTTCACCCCGGACGAGGTGCAGGCCGCGATCGGTCCTGCGTAGCGCGCCACCGAGGCGCCCTGGGGCGCCTCGGCTAGTCCCGATCGCGTGACTCCGCGCTAGTAGAGCCCGGGGACGAGCCGCCAGCGCACGCGCTCCATGTAGGCGCGGTACTCGGGGTCCGTCGAGAGCACGAGCTCCTCGTGATCCATGCGCACGACCTGGCCGAGCGTCTGGATCGCGAAGACGGCCACGTTCCACATCGAGGGGCTCTCGAGGATGTAGCCGAGGGTGCCAACGAAGTACGACGCGT
>CADEHD010000306.1 GCA_902827055.1 uncultured Chloroflexota bacterium
GACGTCTCGAAGTTCGCCGACATGAAGGCAACCGTCGACCAGACCCTGAGCGAGTTCGGGCGTGTCGACATCCTCTGCCACGTCGCAGGCATCCTGCGCGACCGCATGGTGTTCAACATGACCGAGGAGGAGTGGGACGCCGTCCTCGCTGTTCACCTCAAGGGCGCGTTCAACAGCGTGCGCAACGCCATCGAGCCGATGCTCCGGCAGCGGTACGGACGCATCCTGCTGTTCTCTTCCGGGTCCGGACTGGGGTCGCCGGGGCAGGCGAACTACAGCGCCGCGAAGGAGGGGATGGTCGGCTTCTCCAGGGCGCTGGCACGCGAGCTGGGGCCGCACGGCATCGCGGTGAACGCCGTGTACCCTGGCGGTCAGACCCGCATGTCCGCCTCGGTGCCGACGAACCGTGACCAGCTGCGCCAGCGGAGCGGCATCGCCGCCGCCAACACCTCGAGGACCATCCCGTACATGATGGAGTCCGACCGCCTGTCGGGGTCGCCTCGGGACCCGGACAACAACGCGCCGCCGGTCGCGTGGCTGGTCTCCGAGGCCGGGGGCATGATCAGCGGGCAGGTCATCGGGACCTCCGGCTGGCAGGCCTCGCGGTACTCGATCCGGAGCGCGATCCGCAGCGTGACCGCCCCGCGCCGTTGGACCGTCGAGGAGCTCGCGGACCTCGTCCCGAACCACCTCGCGGCGGGCATCTACAACCCCGCGCCGAACGTGCAGCGCGAGGCGCCGGCGAGCTAGCGCGTCCGTTCGTGTGCCTCGGCACGTGGTGGTGCCTCCGGCCCGGGGGCGTCACCATGGGTGGATGCGCCACACAGAGCGAGCGGCAGGCATCGAGAGGCGGCCCGCGTGACCTCGGGACCGCGAGTGAGCGTCGTCGTGCCGACGCGTGACCGACCGGAGGCGCTCGACCAGTGCCTGGGGTCGCTGCAGGCGAGCGAGCACGACTCCTTCGAGATCATCGTCGTGGACCAGAGCACCGGCGACGGCGCCTCGAAGGTGGTGGCGCGCCTCGCGGACGGCCGGGTGCGGTACCTGCGGCAGACCGGTGCCGGCGCCGCTCGGGCGCGGAACGCCGGTATCGACGCCGCGCGTGGTGCCGTGATCGCGTTCACCGACGACGACTGCACCGTCCCGTCACGATGGCTGCGGCAAGTGGAGGCCGCGTGCACCGGGCCTCGAGCGGCGGGGATGGTGCTCGGCGCGCTGCGGGCCGCGCTCGCCGACTCCTATGACCGCTACACCCCGTCGTGGGCCCCGCCGCGCGTGCGGCTGCTGCGGTGGGCCTGGCAGAGCGCGTTCGCGGGCGAGGGGGCCACGGCGAACATGGCCGCCTGCCACGAAGTCTGCGAGCGCCTCGGTGGCTTCGACGAGCAGCTCGGCGTGGGTGCGCGGTTCCGGAGCTGCGAGGACAACGACTTCGCAGAGCGGGCGTTACGGGCGGGCTTCACCGTTCTGCACGACCCGCGCATCGAGGTGCTGCACTGGGGGGCGCGCAGCCGCCTGGACGGCGGCGCCGACCGCCTGCGCTACGACTACTCGCGGGGGTACGGGGCTATGCTCGGGAAGCACGCTCGGAGCGGTGACCTGCTCGCGGTGTACCGCCTCGGCTGGCTCGTGGCGACGCAGCTGCCCCTCGGGGCCATCGACCTCGTCTCGGCGGGTGGGACGTACACACTGCGCCGGCTGGGCAACAACCTGCGCGGCGCTGCGCAGGCGCTGCGTCAGCCGCTCGATCGGCGGCGGCGCGTGTTCCTGCCGCGCCCCGGCGAGTGACTGTGAGGACGACATGACGACACTGCAACCGGGACGAGCCGTGGCGGGACTGGCGCTGGCCCTGCCCGTCGCCTTGCTGCTGACGATGCTTGTGAGTGGCGTTCAGCCCGACGTGCCGTGGATCCGCGGCCTCTCGAGTCGCCAGGGATCGCTGGTGTTCATCGCGCTCCTCGCCCTCGCGCCCGTGGGGCTGGCGATCAACCTCCGGGCTGCGCTGCGTCGCTCCCCGGGGAATGTGGCGGCCGCGCTGTTCGCGTTCGCCGTCATCGCGACCGTGGTCGCGCTGGTCATCGAGGACCAGTACCCCTGCTGGGTGGGCGTGCCGAACTGCGACTAGACGCGACGCGAGCCAGGGTCGGGCCACGCCTCGGGCCGAGGCCGGGCTAGGGCGCGCGGGGCGCGCCCGCCCTCGGCGCGCGGTGCAGCGTCTCCTCGACGAGGAAGAGCATCACGAGGACGCCCGCGAGCCCGACCATGCCCGTCGCGACGGCCGAGGCGCCCAGTGTCGCCACCTCGGCGAGCGCGCCGATGCCGAGCGGGGCCACGGCGCTCCCCACGTCCGCCACCAGGCGCCACACCCCGATGAACTCGCCTGCCCCCTCCGGCGGAGCGAG
>CADEHD010000307.1 GCA_902827055.1 uncultured Chloroflexota bacterium
GCGCTCTCGCGAGGCCAGGTCGTGATTCTGTCGCCTGTACTCGCGACGAACCCGCTGTTCACGCTCCTGTTTGCCGCCGTCTTCCTGCGCGGGGTGGAGCGCATCACCCGGCGTCACGTGGTGGGCACGGCTCTGGTGGTGGCGGGCGTGGTCGTGCTCAGCGCGGGGTAGCGCGTCCCGCCTCGGGGCCCTCGTACTGAAACACGTGCTCCAGCGGGACGTCGAACACGCGGGCGATGCGGAACGCCACCTCGAGCGACGGCGAGTACTTGTTGCCCTCGATGGCGTTGACGGTTTGCCGAGTCACGCCGACGAGGTCTGCGAGCTGCTGCTGGGTCATGTCGCCAGCACGAAACCGCAGGCTCCGAATCGCGTTCGTGACGTGGTACGCGCCCTTGCCCACCGCGCTACGCACCCCGCCGCTGCAGCACGAGTTGCGAGGCGATCTCGACGAGCTGCGCGAGGACCCACGAGGCCAGCAGGACGTGCGTGAAGATGAAGTTGCCATCGGTCGCGAGCGCGGCGTACAGCGCGAAGAACACTCCGGTGGCGAGCACGTACGCCCCGTTCCGGGTGCCCTTCAGGGCGATCAGCGCGTCCCGCTCGTCCGTCTCGGTGCGCCGGTCCGCGATCGCGATGAGCGCATGCCCGACGATCGTGGCGACGACGATCATGCCGATGGCGACACCGAGGAGCACGACCTGCGGCGGCATCACGTCGACCGCCATGCCCGGCGCGGTGCCAGCGAATTGGCGGTACCACTGGACGGCTGCGGTGAAGTAGATGCGGAACGCCCCGACCAGGGTCAGGAGGGTGACCCACAGGCTCTTCTCATGGAACGACAGGTGCATGTCGACCTCCGCGGCTGGATGTCAGAACAACACGACATCGTGAACCTAGTCGCGGGCCGGCTCGATGTCCACTATTTCTGACAGCGCGGGGCGTCGACGACTGGGGCGCGGTGTGCCACGCGCCGCGCCGCCGACCGTGGGGTCGCGACGCTCGCCTCCCGGCCGGGCGCGCCCGGCGTTCGTCGCCTCCACGTGGCAGCGATGGCACAGCACCTCGAGGTTGTCGGCGTGGTTCAGGCAGCTCACGAACCGATAGCTCCCGCGCAGCGCCTCGATGTGGTTGACCTCGAGCTTGAGCTCGTGCCGCGCGAAGGTGGCCGCGCGCGTCGGGTCCTTCCGAATCGCCGACGGCTTGAATCCGCAGCGCTGACACGCCCACCGCGCACGACGTCGGGCGACGCGCCGCGCCACGGGCCACAGGTGCTGCGCCTCGAACTCGCGGGCGTGGGCATCCGAGCAGTAGGCGGTGCGACGCCCGTCCAGCTCGACTCGACAGGTCGCGACTCGGCACAGTCGGAGCGTGACGTCCACGCAGGTCACCTGCGCCAGCCACGCGGCGGCCGTTCCGGCGGTCTCGTGCTCAGTCACGGAACCAGCCTACCGCCCCACTCCGCTACGGCTCAGGTCCCTCCGGCCTCCCCCAGCCCCTCCCGCGCGCCCAACCAGCCCGCTACAGTCTGGCCCGACTCAACAGGTTCCAGGAGGAACGCATGACCATCGATGGCAAATTCGGCCTGCAGGGCAAGACCGCCCTCATCACCGGCGGCGGCACGGGCCTCGGTCGGGCGATGTCCCTCGCGATCGCCGATGCCGGCGCCAACGTGATCGTCTCCGCGCGACGTCTCGACCCGCTGGAGGAGACCGCGCGCCTGGTCCGCGAGAAGGGGCGGCGCGCCCTCGCGATCTCCGCCGACCTCACGGTCTCCGAGCAGGTCAACCGCATGACCGAACAGGCGATCGCCGAGTTCGGTCACATCGACATCCTCATCAACAACGCGGGCATCACCGAGGCCGGTCGCGGCAAGACGCTTCCCGAACTCAGCGACGAGGAATGGCGCATCGGCATCGACGTCAACCTGACGACGGCCTTCTACTGCTCCCGCGCCATCATCACGCACTTCCTCGAGCACGGCGGCGGCAAGATCATCAACATCACCTCGGGCTGGGGCTTCCGAGGCGGCCGCGGCAACTTCATGTACTCGGTCGCCAAGGGTGGCGTCATCCAGCTCACCAAGGCACTCGCGATGACCTACGCGCGCGACAACATCCGCTGCACGTGCATCGCTCCGGGTCTCATCCCGAAGGGGATGCCCCAGGAGAACCGAGATCGCATCGGACCCCTGCAGCCCGTCGGTCGCGTAGGTTGGCCCGTCGAGATGGGCGCGCTCGCGGTCTTCCTCGCCTCCGATATGTCCGACTACATGTCCGGCGAGACGGTGCTCCTCGATGGCGGCTCCATCGCCGGTGGAGTCACGCCCGCCGGTCTCGTGCCGCTCGCCGAGGGTTAGCCGGCCGCCGCCGTCCCCGCA
>CADEHD010000308.1 GCA_902827055.1 uncultured Chloroflexota bacterium
GTCGCCGACCGCTCGTTCGCACGCGACGGGCGCGTCGAGGCCTGCGCTGAAACGCCGGGTTCGATAGGCTGGATCGGTGAGCACCACTCTGAACCTGCGTGTCCGTCCCCGCATCGACCTGCTGCGGCTGGCGCCCTTCCTGGTGATTGCCGCCACGGTCGTGGCTGCTGACCCGGCGACGAAGACGTTCATCCGCGCGAACCTCGAGGAGGGCGAGTGGTGGCCCTTCGTGGGCACCGTCCTGCGGATCTCGCACGTCGAGAACCCGGGGGCCGCGTTCGGCATCCTCCCGGGGGCCGGCACGTTCCTGCTCGGGGTCACCGTTCTGGGCGTGGTCGCGCTGTCCGCGTACCTGTTGCTGCTGCCGGACAGCAGTCGCTGGTATCCGTTTGCGCTCGCGCTAGTCCTCGGGGGCGCGGTGGGCAACCTCATCGATCGCCTCGCCCGTGGGACGGTCACGGACTTCATCGACCCGATGTACTACCCCGCGTTCAATATCGCCGACTCCGCCATCTTCCTCGGCGTGTCGACGCTGCTCGTCGTCTCGTTCGTCCTGCCCGAGCGGTCCGAGGCGAGCGCGACGCCCGAGTCCTGAGGTGGCGTCCCCGCCGGCCGAGGGCCAGGTGCACCGCTTCGCTGCCCGCGCGGCTGATCGCCTCGACCGGGTGATCGCCGACGCGATCCCGGACGTGTCGCGAACGCGCGCGCGCAAGCTCATCGAGGACGGCGCGGTCACGCTCGGCGACGCGGTGGTCACCCGCGCCTCGCAACTCGCGGCCGAGGGGGACGTGGTCGCGGTGGCGATCCCGCCGGAGCCCACGCTGCCGGCGGGCGTGCCGGACGGCCTCACGGTCCTCTACGAGGATGAGCACACGCTGGTCATCGACAAGGTGCCCGGGCTCGTTGTGCATCCCGCGCCCGGCCTCCACGAGATCACCCTCGTCGATATCGTGCGGGCGCGGTACCCGGAGGTTCGTGAGATCGACGACAGCGACCGCCCGGGCGTCGTACACCGCCTCGATCGGGACACCAGCGGCGTGATGGTCGTCGCGAAGTCGGCCGAGGCGCAGCACATGCTCAAGGAGCAGTGGCGCGAGCGCGAGCCGTCGAAGGTCTACCTCGCGCTGGTGGAGGGCGCGCCGGATCCCGCCGCCGGGATCATCGAGGCGCCACTGGGCCAGGACCCCATGCGCCCCGGACGCCGCGCGGTCATCGAGGGCGGGCAGTCGGCGCGCTCCGAGTACCGCGTCCTCGAGCAGTACGGCGACGAGGCGGCGCTTCTCCTGGTCACGATCTTCACGGGGCGTACGCACCAGATCCGCGTGCACATGGCGGCGGTCGGGTACCCCGTGATTGCCGATGTGATGTATGGCCGCCCCGCGGAGCTCATCGGGCGCCAGGCCTTGCACGCCTGGCGACTCGGGTTCACGCTGGCGTCCACGGGCGAGCGCCGGACGTTCGAGGCGCCGGTCCCCGCTGATCTCCAGCGCGCCATCGATGCCCTCCGTGAGCGGCACGGGCTTCCGGCGCGCGCGCTGCCTGCGCTCCACACTGCCCGAGGGGGTTCCCGATGACCACAGCTCCGGTGCGCACGCGCTTCGCCCCCAGCCCCACCGGCGACCCGCACGTGGGCAACATCCGCACGGCGCTCTGGGCGTGGCTGTTCGCGCGTCGCCTCGGTGGCCAGTTCCTGCTGCGGCTCGAGGACACGGATCAGTCGCGGGCGATCCCGGGGTCGCTCGAGCGGATCACGGCGTCGCTGCGCTGGCTCGGCGTGGACTGGGACGAGGGCCCCGACGTCGGCGGCCCGTACACCCCCTACGTGCAGTCGGAGCGCCTCGAGGGCTACCGCGCCGCCACGGATCGACTCATCGCCCAGCGCGATGCGTACCCGTGCTTCTGCACCGCGGATCGACTCGACCAGCTGCGGAAGTCACAGCAGGCGGCGAAGCAGCCGCCCGGCTACGACGGCCTCTGTGCAGCGATCCCTCCGGCGGAGGCGGCGGCGCGCGCTGCCTCCGAGCCCCACGTGGTGCGCTTCCGGATGCCCGACGACGGTACGACGACGTTCGAGGACCTGCTGCGCGGGTCGATCACGGTCGAGAACCGCCTCCTTGATGACTTTGTCATTCTGAAGTCGGACGGCTACCCGACGTACCACCTCGCGCACCCGGTCGACGACGAGGCGATGCGGATCACGCACGTGACCCGGGGCGAGGAGTGGCTGCCCTCGGCGCCGCGCCACGTGCGGATCTTCGACGCGCTCGGGTACCAGAGGCCGGTGTACGTCCACAACTCGGTCATCCTCGGACCGGACGGCGGCAAGCTCTCGAAGCGCCACGGTGCGCGCTTCGTCCTCGAGTAT
>CADEHD010000309.1 GCA_902827055.1 uncultured Chloroflexota bacterium
CGTTGCCCGAGGTTCCGGGTAGGGCGAGCTCGACGTACCAGAGATCGACTTCGTCGCAGGCGATCCGCGCTCCGCCAACAGCCACCGCCCGGCCAGCGACGGTCTGCGTACCCACACAGCTTCCCGAGTCGGGTGCGGCGGCCTTACCGATTGCCGCGTACCGCGCCCCTTCGCGCGCCGCGTTGTTGATGTTCAGGTTCATCCAGAGGAAGAACCCAAACTCGACAACCAAAAGAAGCAGCAGGAACACAAACGGCAGCAGCAGCGCCGTCTCGATCAGCGCCTGGCCGCGCTCGCCATCACCAGGTCGCCCCAGCCATCTCGGTCGCAGGCGCATCGCGCTCAGCCCGCCGTCGCCAGCCGCGCCGGCTCCGTCCCGCCGGCCGCTCGCAGCGCCGCGTCCCGAGCGCTCCGCGTCGCCACCGAGGGCGGCATCCCCAGCGCCCGCACCAGCTCGCGCTCACAGATGTCGTACCAGCGCGACGCCGCGTTGCGGTCCCCACGACGCCCGTGCGCCTCGATGAGCAGGCGGTACGCCTCCTCATTGCAGTCGTCACGACGCAGGATCTTGTGGCAGCACGAGATCGCCGCGAGGTCCTCCCCGCTCTCGACGTAGAGGTGCGCCAGTCGCGCCAGCAGCGTCAGGTACGCGTCGCGCAGTTGCTCGCGCCGCACCGAGGTCCAGTCGAGGTACTCGTCCTGCTCCAGGAAGTCACCGCGGTAGAGGCGCTCCGCCCGCTCATACGCCGCCACCGCCAGGTCGCGGTCGCCGGCGCGGTCCGACGCCTGCCCCTGCGCCCACGCATCCTCGAAGAGGTCGACGTCGGTCACCAGCAGCG
Organism: uncultured Chloroflexota bacterium; assembly: GCA_902827055.1. Taxonomy (GTDB): domain Bacteria; phylum Chloroflexota; class Dehalococcoidia; order UBA2979; family UBA2979; genus RBC038. The sequence goes on from CADEHD010000309.1 coordinate 840, forward strand.
TCCCGGGGAACAGCAGGTACTGGCCGTGGTCGTACGCCACCACCTCGCCACCGCGCGTCCCGCGCGCACCCCCCTGCTCCGAGAAGATGCGGCGCAGCGCGTGCAACGCCGAGCGCAGGCGGCTCGCCGCCACGCTCGCCGGCACCTCGGGCCACAGCGCCTCGAGGATCCGGTCGCGCGGCACGGTCTGCGTGCCCGACGCGGCCAGGAACTTGAGGACGGCCACGGACTTCCCGCCCGCGCCCAGGGTGATCGGGCGACCGTTGAACTCCACGGTGAAGGTCCCCAGCAGCCGAATCGCAGGCCGCGCCTCGGGCAGCTCCGCGATCGCGGCGCGCAGCGCCTCCCCAGCGTCCTGCGCCGGGGACCGCCCGAGCAGCGTCGTCAGCGCCCGCTGCATGCCGTCCAGCTGCGCCAGCGCCTCGCGCAGTCGCTGCTCGTCGAGCGGTCCCGGTGTCGATCTCTGGAGCGCCATTCGCGACCCGCCGCGCCGGGGTTCACCCGGATCACGCGAGGGTGCGCCGTTACGTACCGCCGTACGACGCTGCCCACGGGACCGGCCGCCGCGGCGCCTGCCCCGTCACCCCGGCCTACACGGCCGAGCCCCCGCCTCGCCATTTCGAACCATAACAGAACCGTGTCCGCCCCCCAGGAGGAACGACCGGGGCATCATAAAACGCCATCAAGCCCCGCGACGACAAATCTCAAGACTGAATATGAAAAAGCCATGCCGAATTGATTACGTCGCGCAACAGGCAGCGTGCAAAATTACCTGTGCACACCCATATCCGACGAGCATCCACACGCTGCGCCCACTCCTCGTTCTGTCGCGCCCCCGGAGGCCGTTGCAGGACCATCGCACGACCTCGCACGCCGTGGCCGCCGAGGATGGCCCTGAATCGAGATCGGGGGGAACGAGTCGTGGCAGCGAAGGCCCCCCGTTCCGCGGCACTCCTCCGCGGGGCAGACCGGGGGGTGACGCAGGTCACGCCGGGCCGTGCCCCCCGGCACGTATGGCGTGACGGCCCTGGCTCGACGATGCGCCCGACTCAGGTCGCGGCGGGATGCGAATCCCACGGATCGCAGGGCCGCGTCGGCCCGCAGTGGTGGAGGTCCCGACGTTGAAGGTCCTCACGGTGTTCGCACACCCCGGCTCGAGTTCGTTCTGCCACGCGATCCTCGAGCGCTTCGACGCCGGCCTGCGCAGCGCAGGTCACGAGAACGAGATCGTCGACCTCTACGCCATCGGGTTCGATCCGGTCCACCGCCCTCGCGACATGCCGGGCTGGCTCACGGAGAGCATCCCGGACGACCTGCTCGAGCGAATGCACCTCCGCGACTCGGTGATCCAGGGTGCGGGCGGACCGCTGCGGCGCCTCGCCATGAGTCGCCTGCTCGGTCAGCGCGACGCCCGAGGCATCATTCGCCTCCTGCGGGAGCGCTACCAGCCAGAGGACGTGCTCGAGCAGCAGCGGAAAGTCGCAGCTGCCGAGGCGCTGGCGTTCGTCGCGCCGGTGCACTTC
>CADEHD010000310.1 GCA_902827055.1 uncultured Chloroflexota bacterium
CCGGCCGCGAGCGCGCCAGCCGCCCCGGCCGTATCGAGTGCGGTTGCGGTGGAACTCACCGAGTGGGACGTGAAGGCCATCGGCACTGCGCGCGCCGGGAGCATCGCCTTCACGACGAAGAACGCGGGATCCACGCCGCACGAGCCGGTGGTGCTCAAGGCGGACGGCCTGGCGGCCCTCCAGAAGACGGCGAACGGTGTCGTCGACGAGGCGAAGCACGGCGCGGCCGGGAAGACGAAGCAGATTCCCGACGGCCAGAGTGAGAAGCTCGAGGTCAGCCTCGCGGCGGGGCGGTACGTCCTCATCTGCAACGTCGCCGGGCACTACGACCTCGGGATGCGGGCGGCGTTCACGGTCCAGTGAGCGAGGTGCGCCCCGCGCGCTGCGCTGGCGGGGGTGGAGCGCGGTCTCGCGCTAGCGCTCGCGTGCCTCGTCACCCAGCGTGCCCGCCACGTAGTACCGATGGCCCTCGGCTGAGGGTGGTCGGTGGGCCTGGTCCGGCGGGACGTGGCCCTCGAAGTCGTGTGCGTACTGGTAGCCCGCGCCGTACCCCATGCCCCGCATGAGGCCAGTCACGGCGTTTCGCAGGTGCAGCGGCACCGGCTCGTTCCGCGTCCGTTCGACGTCCGCCTTCGCGAGGTTGTACGCGGCGTACGCGGAGTTCGACTTCGCGGCGCGCGCGAGGTAGACCACGGTTTCGGCCATAGGCAGCGCCGCCTCGGGCATCCCGAGGAAGTGCACGGCCTGCTGGCACGCCATCGCGAGGGTGAGCGCCTGTGGGTCCGCGAGTCCCACGTCCTCGGCGGCGAGGATCACCATCCGTCGCACGACGAACAGCGGGTCCTCGCCGGCCTCGAGCATGCGCGCGAGCCAGTACAGGGCGGCGTCGACATCGGATCCGCGCATCGACTTGATGAACGCGGACACGGTGTCGTAGTGCGCGTCGCCCTGGCGGTCGTAGAGGAGGGTGCGCTGCTGCGCAGCGGCTTCCACGCTCTCCCGAGTGATCACGCGGTGCCCCTCGGCGTCCGGCGCGAGTCCCGCCGCCAGCTCCAGGATGTTGAGGGCGCTGCGTGCGTCCCCTGCCGCCGCCTCGATGAGGGTGTCGCGGGCGCTCTCCTCGATGGTGGCGCGCGCGCCGAGGCCTCGCTCGGGCTCGGCCAGCGCGCGGTCGACGATCTCCGCCAGCGCGTCGTGGTCGAGCAGTTCGAGTCGGAACACGCGCGCCCGGGAGAGCAGGGGCGCCACCACGTAGAAGGACGGGTTCTCGGTCGTCGCGCCGATCAGGCTGACCGTGCCGTCCTCGACGTGCGGCAGGATGACGTCCTGCTGCGACCGGCTGAAGCGGTGGATCTCGTCGATGAACAGGATCGTGCGGCGGCCCGACAGCCGGCGCCGCTCGCGCGCATCAGCGGCGGCCTTGCGCAGCTCAGCGACGCCGGCAGAGACGGCGGAGATGCGCTCGAAGTGCCGATCGGTGCGCTCGGCGATGATCGAGGCGAGCGTGGTCTTGCCCGCTCCCGGCGGCCCCCAGAGGATGATCGAGGGCACTTCGTCCCGTTCGATGAGCAGCCGCAGAGGCGCCCCGGGGCCGACGATCCCGGTCTGCCCCACGAACTCATCGAGCGTGCGCGGGCGCATTCGGGCGGCGAGCGGGGCATCCGCGGGCGCGTGTTCGACACGCCGCGGCTGCTCGAACATCCCCGCCTGCATGCCGGGCGGCCGCGCATCGTGCTTCCGGGCTGGCATGTGGGGAAGTCTACGCGTTTGCTCGACGGGGTGGCCAAGCGCCAATCCTCTTGTGCTAGAGTCCGCGCCGACGGCGACGTGTCTGTACGAGGAGGTATGAGCGTGCCCGAGACGACGTGTCTGGTGTGCGGAACCGTGTTCGACCCGGCGACCGACCCCAAGGGTGGGTTCAAGTGGATGCAGGACGGGTCCTGGTACACGTTCAACGACATCAGCTGCCGCAACAAGTTCATCGGCAACCCGAAGAAGTACCTCGAGCCGGCCGCCAGCTAGGCGGAAAGTCCCCCTTGAGGCCGTGACGAGGGGTGCGCGAGCACCCCTCGTTCGCATCCGTCGTTCGATCACCCCGTGCATGCCTTCGATGCGCGCGCCCCGGGGGGCTACGCGAGGGGCAGTGGGGGCGGCGAGGCGGGGCGCGCGCGCCAGATGTGCGCGTCGCGGTCGAACGGCGGCACGCTCGCCGTCGCCAGCCGCAACAGCTCCGAGGCCGCCTCGCGGGCCTGTGCGATCACCGACTCCGGGTACGCCATCCGAGCCCGGTGCTCGTCGAACTCGTCCTCGTCTACGAGCTCCACGACGTCGTCGCGAATCGTCACGTCCAGGTCGAGG
>CADEHD010000311.1 GCA_902827055.1 uncultured Chloroflexota bacterium
GCGAGCAGCAGCGGGACGAGCGCTCGACTCGAGGCCCGGAATCGGTAGATGCAGGCAAGCCGCATCCACGTGTGGCGCATCAGGTCCCCGACCAGCGCCTGGTCGAGGGTGGCACGCTGGTCGTAGCGGGCCAGCGCCGCCAGCGCCCATCGTGCCCCCGTCGCGGCACCCCATCCGCCCTGCATGCCTCGGAGGACGAGGTGGGCGGCGAGGTTCGCAACGTCGAGTTCGCGCGGGCCGAGCGCGAGGCTGTCGAAGTCGATGAGCCCGTCCACCCGCGCGCCGGTGATGAATACGTTCTTGTCGTGCAGGTCGCCGTGCACAAGGACGCGTCCCGGGGCCGCAGGCACCGGCACGACCGCGAGCGCCGCGTCCGTGGCGGCATCCACCGGGAGGCCCGGCCGAGCGAGCATCGCGCGCCATTCCGAGACCGGCGTGAGTTCCACCGAGTCGAGGTTGAGAGCCGTGTCGGCGTCGTGGAGCGCGTGTATTGCGTCGACCGACCGGCCGATCGCCTCGAGGATGGCCGGAGGGGGTGGGCCGCCCGTGGCGTCGACGAGCAGCTGGTGCAGCGACCGCCCCGGAACCCGCGTCAGTTCGACCCAGCCGCGGTCGCCCTCTGCGACGACCTCCGGGGTGATGCACACCCCTCGGAGCGCGTCCGCGACGGCTCGGTGCCGCGCGGCCATCGCCTCCTGTTTGGTGGCGCGGACGACCTTGACGAACGTGTCGCCAGCGTCGACCACTGCGCGGCGGCCCCAGCGATACCCGACCAGCTGCCCTCGAAGGAGCGCGTCGCGCAGCCCGGGCAGGCGATGGTCGCGCGCCGGAGGGTAGGGGCGCGCCACGCCCTCCTCCGGTACGAGCCGTGCCCAGCCTCGGCCGCGCCGGAGCGTCCACTCACCGTGGACCCGTGGGTAGGTCACCGGCCATTCGCTGAGCCACGGCGCACAGGCGATCACGCCGACACCGCCAGTAGGGGCGCGCTCACCATGGAACGACCGAGGGCGACATAGTGCAGCCCCACCGCGGAGACCGCCTGAGCATCGAGCAGGTTGCGGGCGTCGACCACGTCGCGGCCGTGCATCCGACGGGCCACGACGCGCATGTCCAGGCTGCGGAATGCGGGCCACTCCGTGAGGACCACCAGCGCATCGGCGCCCGCGCACGCCGAGTACGGATCGCTCGAGGTGGCGGCGCCGGGGACACCTCGAGGGGCGGCCGGATCGTAGGTCGTCACGCGGACGCCGCGCTCGATGAGCCGCGAGACGATGCGGACGGCCGGCGAGTCGCGCAGGTCGTCGGTGCCGGCCTTGTAGGTGAGCCCCCAGACTGCCACGTGCGGACTCGGCGTCTCCGCGAGCGAGGCGAGGACCTTCTGCACCACGTGCTCGAACTGCAGCTCGTTGCCCTCGATCGCCCCGGCCACCACCGGGAGGTCCACGTTGTGCTCGCGCGCCAGGTAGGCCAGGGCGCTGGTGTCCTTCGGGAAGCATGAGCCGCCCCAGCCGGGGCCCGGCTCGAGGAAGCTGCGCCCGATGCGCGGGTCGGCGCCGATGCCGCGGATCACCGCGTCGATGCTGGCGCCCAGGCCATCGCAGAGCCGGCTGATCTCGTTTGCGAAGGAGACCTTCGTGGCGAGAAACGCGTTCGCGGCGAACTTCAGCAGCTCCGCGGAGGCCGGGTCAGTGCGCAGGACCGTGCCGCGCAGGCCCTGATAAAGGGCGGCGACCGCGTCGGCGGCGTCCTCGGACGCGGCGCCGATCACGATGCGATCGCCCTCGAGGAAGTCACGCACCGCCGTGCCCTCGCGGAGGAACTCCGGGTTGGAGACCGCGTGCACATCGGTCCGGCCGACCCACTCGAGGACACGGCGGTGCGTGCCCACCGGCACCGTGGACTTCGTCACCAGGACCGCGCCCGGCGCGAGGGAGGGGCCGAGCTTGCGGACGGCCGACTCGAGGACCGCCGTGTTGAGGTTGCCCTCGGGCGACTGCGGCGTGGGCAGACAGAGGAAGATCACCTCGGCGCGTGCGACCGCGCCGGGGTCGGCGCTGAAGGTCAGCCGGCCCGAGGCCAGTCCCTCCTCGAGGAGCTCGGGCATCTCCTGTTCGAGGAAGGGCACCTGTCCCGCTCGCAGCGACCGGATCTTGTCGGCGTCGCTGTCGACGCAGCAGACCTCGTGTCCCAGGTGGGCGAGGCAAGCGCCTACCGTGAGTCCGACGTAGCCCGTGCCGACGATCGCCAGGTGAGTCATAGGGTCCTCTCAGTCTCGACGGTTTGGACGGTGGAGCCTCAGAGCGCCGGGCTCGGGGCGCGACGCGACGCGGTCATGGCGAACGCACCG
>CADEHD010000312.1 GCA_902827055.1 uncultured Chloroflexota bacterium
GCCGGGCATCGAGCAAGGCGCCGCTCGTGTCGAGGCGTTGCGCCACGAAGTCGCGGAGGACGGCGGCGTCGTCCGCGCGCCACGTGTCACCGATGAAACCCTCGGCCTCCCCGTACTCGCGCGCCCACCAGGCGCGCACGCCCGCGGCCCCGGCGAAGGCGGGATCGTTCTTCACGACCGCCGCGCCTTCGTGGAAACCGATGAGCCGCCGCACCACCCGCGCCAGGTAGCCCTCGGGCAGTGGCCCGTTGCCCAGCATCGACGCCAGCATCGCGTCGTCGGGGAGCCGTCGCATCTTCACCGCCCACTCGATGGCCTCGCCGTCCGCGGGGACGCCCCCCGGGGGATCGACCACGAAGCGACCGTCGGAGAGGCGCACGACCGGCACGACGTCGAGGTACACATCGCGGCTGAGCCGGCGGTTGAGGCGCACCTCGTCGCGGCAGTAGCGCTCTCGCGTCGCCGCATCGAGCTGGGTGATGAACCCGAAGTCGACCGGCTTCTTGGTCTTGTAGACCACGTCGTCAGCGAGGAACACGTACGAGATGTGCGTCTGCACGAGGTCCACACGAGACGGCGCCGTGGGATAGGCACCGGCGCTGAGCAGGGCGCGGACGTAATCCGGGAGGCTCGCCTGGGGGTCGGGAGAATCCGAGGAATCTGTCGCCATGTCCCGATCCTCGGGGTCGCGTCGTGCACTCGCAAGGGAGTGACGAAGGGTGCCGCATGGATTGTGCCGGCGCGAACGCGTGCGTGTTGCGGTGCGTCCTAGAATTGAGCGGAATCCGGTCGCGAGGGCGCACGCCGCCCGCCGAGAGGAGCAGTCGATGACCACCGAGTCCGCAACGCCCGAGGCACCGGTTCGCCCCGAGCCGCCGAAGGCTATCTCCGCCCGCGAGTGGATCGACCTGCTGTTCGACGAGCACTCCTTCGATGAGCGCTACGCGGCCGTGCGCACCCCCGACCCGCTGAAGTTCTCCGACTCACAGTCGTACCCGGAGCGCCTGGCGGAGACCCGCGAGCAGACCGGCGGTCGCGAGGCAGTGTGGACGGGCAGCGCGCGCCTCGGCGGCCAGAACGTGATCGTCGCCGTGTCCGATTTCCGGTTCATCGGCGGCTCGATGGGTTTCGCAGTGGGCGAGCGCGTGGCGGAGGCGATGGACGAGGCTCGCGGGGCAGAGGTGCCGTTTATCGCGGTCACGTGCTCCGGGGGCGCACGCATGCAGGAGGGCATTGTGGCCCTTGTGCAGATGGCCAAGACAGCCGCCGCGGCGCAGCGCCTCCACGAGGCCGGCGTCCCGATGCTGACCGTGCTCGCCGGGCCCACGACGGGCGGCGTGTACGCCTCCTACGGGAACCAGGGCGACGTCATCGTTGCAGAGGCCGGTGCGCTCATCGGATTCGCCGGGCCGCGGGTGCGCGCGGTGCATGACGAGGGGGAGTCGCGCGAGACGCTGTACGCCGAGGACCTGTTCGACGCGGGTCAGGTCGATGCCGCCCTGCCTCGCGAGGCGATGCGCGACTACCTCCTGCGCGTCGTGCGCCTGCTGCGGCCCATGCCCGGCGCGGACCCCGATCGGCTGCCGCCGTTTGTGCTGGCGCGCAACCTCGAGCGGGGATGGACCGTCGTCGAGCGGGCGCGCGACGCGGCTCGGCCGCGTGCACTGCGGTTCATCGAGGGGCTGGCGTCCGACTTCGTGCCGCTGCGCGGCGATCGGTCCGGGACGGACGACCCGGCGCTCGTGGGTGGCCTGGCCCGCATCGGGGAGACCAACGTTGTCGTGATCGGCCAGGAACGCGGCGACCTCCAGCTGCGAGGCGAGCGCCGCGACGGTCGGGTCAGCCCGGCCGGCTATCGGAAGGCGCGCCGGTTGATGCTGCTCGCGCAGCGCCTGGGGTTGCCGCTCGTCACGTTCGTGGACACCCCGGGTGCGCACGATGGCGTGGCCGACGAGTGGGCGGGCCTGGCGGGCTCCATCTCCGACTGCCTGGCGACCATGGCGTCGTTGACCGTGCCGACCGTGAGCGTCGTGATCGGCGAGGGCGGGTCGGGCGGCGCCCTGGCGCTCACCGTCGCCGACCGCATGCTGATGCTGCAGAACGCGATGTACGCGATCACCAGCCCCGAGGGCGCCGCCGCCATCCTCTTCCGAGACCGCGAGCGGGCGGCCGAGGTAGCGGAGGCGCTGGGCGTGGCTGCGGTCGACCTGCACTCGCTCGGTGTCGTGGACACCATCGTGCCGGAGCCCCAGGGCGGCGCGCAGGCCGATCCGCAGGCCGCGGTGCGGATGCTCGAGCCCGAGTTGCGGCGCGCGCTGGCCGAGGCG
>CADEHD010000313.1 GCA_902827055.1 uncultured Chloroflexota bacterium
GCCCGCGAGGGGGCGCAGGGCATCGGACATGTCGGGGCCGTGGAGCGCGGCGAAGGCGTGCGCGAGCACACCGTCGCCCGGTGTCGCGAGCAGCGTCCGGCCCTCCGACTCCAGTCGGAACGCGACGTCAGGACGCGCTACCGCCCAGTCGGTCACCACCACGGCGACCGCGCGCGACTCTGCACGCGCGTCGCGCAGGAAGCGACGGCGCGCCGGGAGCGACGAGAACAGCGCACGCACCTCGACGGTCGAACCGGGCGCAGCGGCCGCCGCCCCACCACCCACCGAGTGCCCGCTGCGGAACCGCGCCACCGCGGCGGCGTCCTCGCCGGGCGGCCGCGTCGTGAAATCGACATCCGCCGCGGCCACGATCGCCGCCAGCGCCTCGCCTCGGAAGCCGAGCGTCTGCACCGCAAACAGGTCCTCCGCGACGCGCAGCTTCGAGGTCGCGTGGCGCTCGAAGGCGTCCGGGAGCTGGTCGGGCGGGATCCCGTGGCCATCGTCGCGCACCCGGATCGACTCGACGCCACCACCCTCGAGGGCCACCTCGACCCGCCGCGCACCGGCGTCGAGCGCGTTCTCGAGCAGCTCCTTCACGATCGAAGCAGGTCGCTCGATCACCTCCCCGGCCGCGATGCGCGCGGCCACCTCGGGAGGCAACACGCGAATCCGAGGACGCTCGCCCCCCGTCACGTTCGTTGCGGGCGCCACTGCCATCGCCCTAGCCCTCGAGGGCCAGGCGCTCGCGAGCAGTGCGCCGCAGCTCGTAGAGCCGCTGCAGCGCCTCCAGGGGCGTCAGACCGTCCGGTTGCAGCGCGGCGAGTTCGGCGAGCAGCGGGTCGGGCTCCACCGATGTGCCCAGCAGCGCCCCGAGCAACGGCAACTGCCCGGCGGCCTCGGCGCGGCGATCCGCGGACTCGGCTTCGCGCAGGAGCTGGCGCGCGCGCTCGACGACAGCACGCGGCAGCCCGGCGAGCTCCGCCACGTGCACCCCGTATGAGCGGTCGGCACCCCCCGGCACGATGCGATGCAGGAACACCACCTCGCCCTCGCGCTCCGCCACGGCGACCGAGCGGTTCTCCACCCGTGGCAGCTCCGCCGCGAGGCCGGTGAGCTCCTGGTAGTGCGTCGCGAATAGCGTGAGCGGAGACCCACCTGGACGGTGGTGCAGGAACTCGACGACCGAGCGCGCGATCGCCAGCCCGTCCTGCGTCGCGGTCCCACGCCCCACCTCGTCGAGGATGACCAGTGAGCGCTCGGTCGCCGTTCGCAGGATCGCCGCCGTCTCGACCATCTCGACCATGAACGTCGACTGCCCGCTCGCGATGTCGTCCTGCGCACCGATGCGCGCGCAAATCCGGTCGACCAGGGGGACGCGCGCGCTCGTGGCCGGCACGAACGAGCCGCACTGCGCCAGGATCACGATCAGCGCCGCCTGCCGCAGGTACGTCGACTTCCCACCCATGTTCGGGCCGGTCAGCACGATCAGGTCGGCGCCCGCCTGCGCCCCGCCCGACCCGCGGTCGCCCAGCACCAGGTCGTTCGGCACGAAGGCACCACGCGGGAGCTGGTGCTCGACGACGGGGTGGCGCCCCCCCTCGATCTGCAACGGGCCGCCCTCGGCGAGCGTGGGGCGCACCCACCCGGCGTCGACCGCGACCGCCGCGAGCGCCGCTGCCACATCGAGGCGCGCCAGCGCGGCCGCGGCCCGCTCGATCCCGGTGCCCGCCATCGCGACCTGGCCACGGACGCGCTCGAAGAGCTCGCGCTCGGCCACCTCGAGCTGCTCGCGCGCCTCGAGGATTCGCGTCTCCAGCGTCGTGAGCGCAGCGCACCGGAAGCGCTGGACGTTCGCGAGGGTCTGGCGCGGCTCGTAGTCCTCCGGCGCGTGCGTCGCCTGCGACCGACTCAGCTCGAGGTAGTAGCCGAACACGCGGTGGTAGCCGACGCGCACCGGCAGTCCGGTGCGCTCACGCTCGTCCCGCTCAAGCGCCGCGAGCGCCGCGCGCGCGTCCCCCGCGAGGGCGCGCAGCTCGTCGATGGTCGTGTCGAACCCGGCGCGCGCCGTGCCACCGTCGCCCACCTCCGCCGGTGGCTCGTCGGCGATGGCGGCACCGATGATCTCCGCGACGTCGCTCGCTGCCCCGAGCGCGTCGGCCAGCACCTCGAGGGCGGGCGTGTCGCACCCCCGCACCGCGCCCGCCACCGCAGGCAACCGCTCGAGGCCCCCGCGCAGCGTGACCAGCTGGCGCGCCGTCGCCGTGCCAGCCCGTCCAGCGATGGCGCACATGAAACGTGACGC
>CADEHD010000314.1 GCA_902827055.1 uncultured Chloroflexota bacterium
TGGACATGGAGATGAAGACCTCACCCAGGCGCGGCCGCCCCGCCTGGCCGCCCGTCTCGAATTCGCCCGTGTGGAGGTAGATTGTGTGCCCGCCCACCTTCGCCTTCTGCGCGTAGCCGCGCCGGCGGGCCGGTAGGCGCTCCTCCTGGCCGCGGCCCAGGCCCGCCGCGTCCTCCGCCATCAGCGCCAGCCACCGCTCGAGTTGCGGGCGGGGCATCGAGCGAATGATCCGCTCCGCCTCGAGGACGGCCGGGTGCTCGACGCCCGTCGCAGCGCTCACCGCCTCGACGGCGGCCTCCAGCGCCTCCTCCTGGTCGGCATCCAGGACGTCCGCCAGCGCACCCGACAGCGGCTGCGAGAGCTTCGAGCCATCGCGGTACAGCGCCAGCGCCTTCACACCCAGGCGCGCCGCCTCGTCGTAGACCCCGCCCACGTCGGCAATCGTTGCCTCCGCCGGCATGTTGATCGTCTTGCTGATCGCGCCGCTCAGGAATGGCTGCGTGGCCGCCAGCATCCGCACGTGCGCCATCGGCTCGATATAGCGCGTGCCGTACTTCCCGCACTTCGTCGCACAGTCGAACACCGGGTAGTGCTCCGCGCGCAGGTGGGGCGCCCCCTCCACCGTCATCCGCCCGAGGATGTGATCGTTCGCCGCCTCGATCTGCTCACGCGTGAAGCCCAGCGATGCCAGCAGGTCGAACGCCGGGTTCGAGAGCTCCTCCACCGTGAAGCCGATGCTCGTCAGGAACTCGTCGCCCAGCGTCCAGCGGTTGAAGATGAACGCGATGTGGAACGCCGTCCGCAGCGAGTGCTCGATGCGGTCCAGCACCGGCTGCGTGAAGCCGCGCTGACTCAGCGCGCCGCGGTTCACGTACGGCGCACCGTCGAGGCTGCCCGTGCCCGCGCAGTACGCGACGATCTCGTCGACCTCGCGCTTGCTGTACCCCAGCCGTCGCAGCGCCACCGGCACCGACTCGTTGATGATCCGGAAGTAGCCCCCGCCGGCGAGCTTCTTGAACTTCACGAGGGCGAAGTCGGGCTCGACTCCCGTCGTGTCGCAGTCCATCAGCAGCCCGATCGTCCCCGTCGGCGCGATCAGCGTGGACTGCGCGTTGCGGAAGCCGTGCGCCTCCCCCAGCTCCAGCGCGCGGTCCCACGTGCCGCGCGCCGCCTCCGCCAGGGCCGGAGGGCACGCCGCCGCGTCCAGCGACATCGGCAGCACCGTCAGGTCCTCGTAGTCGCGGGCATCCACGCCGTACGCCGCCCGACGGTGGTTGCGGATCACCCGCAGCATCGCCTCGCGATTCTCCGCGTAGCGCGGGAAGGCCCCCAGCTCCGCGGCCATCTCCGCGGACGTCGCGTACGAGGCCCCCGTCATGATCGCCGTCACCGCCGCCGACCACGCCAGCGCCTGCCGCGAGTCGTACGGGATCCCGAGGACCATCAGCGTCGCACCCAGGTTCGCGTACCCCAGGCCCAGCGTGCGGTAGTCGTACGACAGCCGCGCGATGTCCCGGCTGGGGAACTGCGCCATCAGTACGGAGATCTCGAGCACCATCGTCCAGAGCCGCACCGCGTAGCGGTACCCATCGATGTCGAACGCGCCATTGTCGAGGTCCGTGAAGCGCAGCAGGTTCAGCGACGCCAGGTTGCACGCCGTGTCGTCCAGGAACATGTACTCGGAGCACGGGTTCGAGCCGTTGATGCGCCCACCCGCCGGCGCGGTGTGCCACTCGTTGATCGTCGTGTCGTACTGCACGCCCGGGTCCGCCGAGTGCCACGCCGCACGTGCGACACGGCCCCACAGCTCGCGCGCGCGCACCGTCTTGTGCACCGCGCCGTCGGTGCGCCGCGTCAGCGCCCAGTCCCGATCGTCGCGCACCGCGTCGAGGAAGTCGCGCGTCACCCGCACCGAGTTGTTGGCGTTCTGCCCGGAGACCGTGACGTACGCCTCGCCCTCCCAGTCCGTGGAGAACTCGGCGAAGTCGAGCGCCGTCACCCCCTGCGTCGCCAGCTGCAGCACCCGCTCGATGTAGCCCTCCGGCACCCCGTCGCGGCGCGCCTGCGAGGCCGCGCGCCGCAACGCACGATTCCCCACCGGGTCCAGCCCCGCCTGCGCCGGCTCGAAGGCGTCCCGGTGGGGGTGGTGCATCACCTTGGCGCGCGCGATCAGCGCCCGGACGTTCTGCTCCTCCGCCACCTTCCAGTCGATGAAGTCCTCGATGTGCGGGTGGCGGACCTGAGCGATGCCGCGATACTGTCCCCGTCGCGTCGGTGCCCCAGGTGTGTGTG
>CADEHD010000315.1 GCA_902827055.1 uncultured Chloroflexota bacterium
GTGCGCACGGGGTCATCGATGCCGGCGTCGTCATCGACGATGCGGCGCGCGGCGGCCACGACGGCGCTGGCGTCGCGGTCGGCGGCCGGGTCGATGCGGACGTTGATGTTGTTCTCCCCGAGGGCAGCGATGATCGAGGAGATGCGCTCGCGGCTGGCTTCTGCCTCGGGGATGGCGGCGAGCACGTCCTCGGCGCTGACGTGGCCAACGCGGCGGCCCTTGGCGAGCAGCTCTTCCATGCCGGTGGAGTCGAAGGTCTGAGTCATGGTGTTCCCCCCTGAGAGTCGCCACTGGCGATCGTCGCCGGTTGACGCCCGATCTCGATTCTGAAGGTTCGAGCCAGTTCGCGCTGGCGCGCGGCGATTGCGTTGAGCTCCTGCGCCGCGAGGGTTGCATCGACCTCGGATTCCGCGACCGGATCCTCCGACGCCGCGTCGGCATCGACAAGCTGGTGAACGGCGCGTTCCAGGACCTGGGCACCGCCCTTGCGTGCGGTCAGCGCCTGCTCGGCGCGCTCGCGGGCGGCAGGCTGGAGGCGCGCTGCGACGCGGTGGCGGCGGAGTCCGCGGGCCCACGACACCACCATGTCGCCGACGACCCGGGTGTCGAGGTAGGCGGGCGTAATCACGTCCGGGATGACCGAGGTGAGCGCCGCGTACGACTCGCGCAGCTCCTCCTCGATGTCGGCGGGCTGGCCGGGCAGGGTATCCGTGCGCCACAACTCGAAGATGCGGCGATGCGCCGAGTCCTCGAATACGTCTGCGTCGATCTGATCTCGCACGCTCAGAGACTCGGCTCGATGGAGGAGCAACTGGAGGAGGCCGAACTCCCCGTCTGGCGCGGGGGCGGAGACGACCGCCGTCTTGCGCGCCTGGCGCTCTTCCTTCCGGTTCGCGACCGGCTCTGGTCGCTGGCCCCGCTGGCGGCTGAGGAGCGCCACCACGGTTTGCTCGTCGAGCTGGAGCATGCGCGCGAGCCGCTGCACGTAGTGCGCGCGCACCACGGCGTCCGTCACGCCTGCAACGGCGGGGGCGAGGGCATCGAGTGCGCGCGAGCGTGCGCGGACGTCGTTGAGGTCGAAGCGGGCTGTCACGGCCTCGAAGAGGTGATCGAGGACCGGCCGCGCCGCCGCGATGAGCGTGCGGAACCGCTCCGGGTCCGCGCGGACCAGGCTGTCCGGGTCCTCGCCGGCCGGGAGCGTCACGACGCGGATGTCCGCCTGCAGGACATCCTGGTAGGAGACGAGACCGCGCCAGTCGACCGTGGGGGCGGCCGTACGCTCCGAGGCCTGGGCCGCCACCTCGACGGCGCGCAGGGTGGCCTCGGCGCCCGCGACATCGGCGTCGAGGGCGAGCACGACGTTCTGCGTGTAGCGCTTGAGCTGCTCCATCTGCGCGGGGGTGATCGCCGTGCCCATGGAGGCGACCACGTTCCGCTGCCCGAACTGGTGGGCGGCGATGACGTCCATGTAGCCCTCGACGACGATCACGCGGTCGGCGCGGCGTGCCTCCTCGTGGGCGCGGTCGATGCCGTACAGGGAAGCGCCCTTGTCGAAGAGCGGCGTCTGGGGCGTGTTGAGGTACTTCGGCTCGTCCTCCGGACGGAGGGCGCGCGCGCCGAACCCGATCATGCGACCGCGGGAGTCGCGGGTGGGGAAGATGACGCGATCACGGAAGCGGTCGTAGGCGCCTCGTGAGCGGTCTTCACCCTCCACGGCGAGGCCGGCCGCTACCACGTCGCCCTCGGTGAATCCGCGCGCCGTGAGGTGCTCGACCAGCGTGCGCCACCCGGCCGGCGCGTAGCCGAGCTGCCACGTCTGGCGCGTGGTCGCGTCGAGGCCGCGCTTCTCGAGGTAGGCGAGGGCGTCCGCCCCAGCGGGGCCCAGGAGCTGCGACTGGAAGAAGACCGCCGCTGCCTCGTTGGCCTGGAGAAGGCGCTCGTGCGCCTCGCGCTGCTCGCGCTCGCGCGCCGTTGGGGGCCGGAGCTCGATGCCGGCGCGCTCGGCGCAGACCCGGAGCGCCTCGCGGAAGTCGAGGCCCTCGGCGCGGCGTACGAACTCGATGACGTCGCCGCCGGTGGAGCACGCGCCGAAGCAGTGCCACGTGCCGCGCTCGGGGTCGACCGTGAACGAGGGCGTGCGCTCGTTGTGGAACGGACAACAGGCCTTGTACGTGCGCCCGGCCCGCTTGAGGTCGGCCACGTACGCGCCCACCGTCTCCACGATGTCGAGTCGGGCCTTGACGTCGTCGATGGTGCTCATGCACGTCCTGATGC
>CADEHD010000316.1 GCA_902827055.1 uncultured Chloroflexota bacterium
CGGGGCAGCTCAACGAGAACGCCAAGCAATGGGCCGTGGCGCTCGGTCTGCCCGAGGCCGACCACAACCTGCTGGTGCCGCTGGTCGACGGGCAGTTCCCGCCTGCCGCGAGCGAGCCGTTCGTGGTGCTCCTCGACGCGCAGGGGCTGGATCGCCGGATGTCTCGGCACGTCACCCTGACGGCCGAGGCACTGGCGGATGCAGGCGTGCCGCACGAGGTGGTGCGCGTTGGCTCGACGTCCGCCCTGGGTGCCATCATGGAGGCATGCCAGCTTGGCGACTGGGTCTCCCTGTACGCGTCGGCGCTCAATGAGGTCGACCCGATGGACATCGGGCCGCTGGACCGCTTCAAGGCGCGTCTCGCCGCCAGCGACTAGCGGACGCGCGCGCCGGTGGTGACCGGCGACAGCCTGCAACGGATCGCGGCCGAGGTGGTGGTGTGCGCACGCTGCCCACGACTCGTCGCGTGGCGAGGGCAGGTCGCGACGGAACGTCGCGCCTCCTTCCGCGATGAGACGTACTGGGGCCGCCCGCTCGCGGGACTCGGTGCTGTGGATGCGCGCCTGCTCGTCCTCGGACTGGCACCCGCGGCGCATGGCGGGAATCGCACCGGCCGGATCTTCACGGGCGACCGCTCGGGCGACTGGCTCTTTCGCGCGTTGCACCGAGCAGGGTTCGCAAACCAGCCGACCTCGGTGTCACGCGACGACGGCCTCGAGGTGGACGACGTCTACATCGCGGCGGCGGTCCGCTGTGCGCCTCCGGCGAATCGCCCGCTGCCCGAAGAGGCGGCGGAGTGCGCGCCCTACCTGCGCCGCGAGCTGACACTCCTCGAGGCGCTCAAGGTGGTGGTGGTCCTGGGTGAGTTCGCGCAGCGGCGCGCCTGGTCCGAGCTGGGCACCGGGCGTCGACCGCGCTTCGGCCACGGGGTCGAGTCGGCGCTGGCCGACGGCCGCACGATGATCGCGAGCTACCACCCGAGCCAGCGCAACACGTTCACCGGGCTGCTGACGGAGCCGATGTTCGACGCCGTGTTCACCCGGGCGCGCGCGCTCATCGAGGGGCGCGACTAGCGCTTGAGACCTCGCCGCGCGCGAGCCAACTCACCAACTGGCAGGCCAGTTGCGGCCCTTCGCAACGCCGGTGCTAGGCTCCGCCGGTGAGCGGACACCTGTCCGCGCGGGAGGAGGGGCGCTTTGCTGTCTGAGTTCCGGGCCTTCGTGATGAAGGGCAACGTCGTCGACCTGGCGGTCGCAGTCATCATGGGTGGCGCGTTCGGCGCCGTCGTCACGTCGCTGGTGAAGGACGTGTTCACACCGGCACTTGCGGCGATCGTCGGGGCGCCCGACTTCAGTGCGCTCGCGCTGCAGATCGGTGACAGTGCGATTTCTTACGGGGCATTCCTGAACGCGCTGATCTCATTCCTGCTCGTCGCGTTTGCGGTTTTCTTCTTCCTCGTGAAGCCCATGAACATCATGCTCGCGCGGATGAACCCCAAGGAGGAGGCGCCGAAGGTCACCCCCGAGGACATCGCGCTCCTCCGCGAGATCCGAGACCTCCTCAAGGCGCGCTAGCGCGCAGTCGATGATCGAGCAGGTCGCCTTCGGGGAGCCGTGGCTGCACGTCCCCGAAGGCGATTTGTGTGACGGTCGTCCGCCTGACGGTCGTCAGGGTCGGTCGCCCTCAGGTGTGCACGACATACGTGCGCGGTTGGAGTCGGCGGCGCGCCGTGCAACAGATTGAGGCTTGCCATGCATCTCCGAGGCCGATAAGGTCCGCGCCTGCATGTGGCGAGATGATCAAGTTGTCCACGGGGTTCCACACGGAGCGCCCGCTTCCACGAGGCACCGGGGCGTCCGACAGGCGACCGGCTCGTCGACTGTCGGCGCGCGCGGGCGGTCGTCGATCGCTGCACGACACGGGACCACGAATCGTCGGCTGATCGCTGCAGTCGCCGCCGGGCTGCTCGGTGTGGTCTTCGGACTGACGAGCGCGGTGACGCTCAGCGCGCCTGCCGAGACCACGACGTTCGCGGCGGTGCAAGACAGTCCGCCGATCACGGTCGCGCACGAGTCTCCGGTCACGCCTCCCGCCAGCGCGGCGGTCTCGAGTGCGGCTGTGGGCAGCGCACCGAGCGCGGCCGCTGCGCAGCCCGGGGATGGCGAGGTCGTCGCGGTCGCGCTCAGCATCGTGAAGCCGAAGCCGATCACGTTGACGACCGACGAGCTGTACCAGGCGCTGGCTCGGAGCCCGTGGCCGCAGGG
>CADEHD010000317.1 GCA_902827055.1 uncultured Chloroflexota bacterium
CTCGCGCCGGTGAAGTTCTTGTTTCCCACACGCAGCGGCCGGTCGCTGTAGTTGTAGTAGTGGGCCGACTCCGTCTTGTAGTAGAGCTTCGTGCGCGCGGGCCTCGAGCCGTCCAGCTCCTGGTCGAACGGGTCCTCGAGTGTGAACTGCGGGATCCCGTTGAACACCGAGCCCCGGTAGTTCCCGGCGTACGAACCGGCGTTGCCGCCAATGTGCCCGATGTTGTCGGTGACGGCGGAGAGCAGCAGGATCGCCCGCCCGAAGAGGTCGTTGTTGAAGTAGTGGTTCGGCCCCATCCCGTGACCAAGCAGGGCCTTGCCCTTCGCGGCGGCGATCTGCTTCGCGAGGCTCTCGATGGCCTCCTTCTTCGCCCACGTGATTTCGGCGGTCTGCTCCGGCGTGAAGTTGTCGTCGAGGTACTTCTTGATCACCGAGAAGACGGTCTGCGCCTTCACGGTCTGTCCATTCACGAGGCGCACGTCGAACTCGCCGGCAAGCGTGGGGTCGATGAGGAAGCGGTCGCCGACCTGATCGCGAGAGACCGCGGCAGGCTGGTTCGTCCTGGCGTCCCAGACGACGTAGTCGCCCCACTGCTGGCGCAGCGACTGCGGGAGGTACTGCACGCCCTGCTCGGCTGGGCGCGGCATCGTGTCGGTCGGGCTCATCAGCTTGACGTAGTTGGTCAGGTTCGCCTGCTGGTAGTTCGGGATCACGTCGGCAGCCGAGAGCAGCTTCTTGTTGTCGGTCCGTACCAGTAGCGGCAGGTCGGTGAACGTCTTGACGTTCTTCTCGTCGTAGAGGTTGTTCGCGAGGATGTACTGGACACACCCGAGGGCGAGCGCGCCATCGACGCCGGGGCGGGTCAGGATGACCTCGTCGGCCCGATTCGCGGTCGACTGGTAGTCCGTCGACACGCAGATGACCTTCGTCCCCTTCTGGCGCGCCTCGGCGAGCCAGTGGCCGTCCGGCATCTTCGTCGAGATCCAGTTCATCCCGAAGACGACCACAACGTCGGCGTACTCAGGGGCGAACAGCTCGAACTCGACGGTCTGGTGGCCGGTGACCATCGGATGCCCGGGTGGCAGGTCCGTGTGCCACGAGTAGTTGTCCCAGCCTCGGGACCCCTTCGCCTTGTCTGGACCGACCTTGCGGACGTTCGCATCGAGCAGCGCGAGCATGTTCGCGAAGCGGTAGAAGCCGAAGATGCGCGTGATCCCCAGCAGGGGCATGCCCCCGCGCATCTTCAGGACCTTGGTCCCCGCCTCCTCCATCGCGCTGATCATGTCCGGGTCGTACCCCTGCTTCTTCAGCAGCTCGGCACCGGGCGCGCCCGAGTACGTGGTCGCGATGTTGACGTACGCCTTCGCGGCGAGGTCGAGCGCGACGTCCCAGCTCACCTTGACCCACTGGTCCTCGCCGCGCTTCGTGAGGTCGGTCCGCGGCTTCCCGTCCGCGTCGCGCTGGAAGCCGGCCTCGGCCCAGTCCTTCCAGCCCTTGCGCACCATCGGCGCCTGCACGCGGCGGTCGCCATAGAACTTCCGCGCGAGCGCCAGCCCCTTCTGACACCCTCGGGGGTCCCAGCGATGGCTGGCGGTGTTGCCGTAGAGGTCCTGTGCCTTGCCGTACCCGTAGGTCTGGTGGATGCGCACCACCACGCCGTTCTTCACGCTCGCCCGGAGCAGGCAATCATGCGTGTCGTTCGGGGCACAGGTGAACACGAACTCGGAATCCGACTTGAACAGGTCGCGGTACACCCGCTCCCAGTCGCGACTCGGGAAGATGGTCAGCGGGTCCGACACACGCACGGGCTCCGTTGCCTCGAGGTGCCATGGCTCGAACTTGAGTACCTGGCTCAGAGCGGTCCCGGCGGCCGCGCCGGCACCCCACCTGAGGAAGGTCCGCCGAGAGACGCTTCGCTCTTCCGCCATCGCCGTCACTCCATCCCGTTCGCCTCTTGCTGACCGCGCCGCCCAAAGTTGCGCTCATGCTTCGACGTTGACCTGGGCGGGCAACAATCTGCCGCCATACTGGAACCGGCGGCATGAATGGCGAACGGACGATGGTCACCCTCGCGGGGTGACTTCTTCATGCAGCGCGCCGGGGAGAGGTATGCGGAGGGAGAGAGGTGCCGAAGGCGTGCTGCGAGCCGCCGCGCACGGCGTGCGCGCGATGGCGAGGCGATGGCCGGTGGCGCCGCGACGCTGGCACGACTCGCGCGAAGCAAGCCGAGCGATCAGAGAAAGGCTGTCAGCCCGAGACCC
>CADEHD010000318.1 GCA_902827055.1 uncultured Chloroflexota bacterium
GGGAGTAGCTGGTCGAGGCCCTTCCGCTTCTCGGCGCGGCCGACGTAGAGGATGTTCACCATGCCGTCGTCGTACTCCGGGATCGGCTCGATGGCCGGGTCGTTCCAGCGCTCGAGGTCGACGCCGTTCGGGATGATGTTGTAGAAGCCGCGGAAGTACTGCCCGACGAAGGTCGCGGCGGGTGGCGAAACCGCCACCTTCCCATCGAGCTCGCTGTACCACCGCTTCAGGAGTCGGCGACCGTAGCCGTACAGCGGGTTGCCGTTCTCGCGATGCGCGTGGAACGTGCCGACGTTCACGACGCCGGGATTCGCCGTGCGCGAATGCCGCAGCGCGTGGATCGGAAGCGTCGGCATCAGCGGTTCGTGGACGTGCAGCACATCGAAGCGGTGCTCACCGAGGAACTCCGCCGTCCTCCAGCCCACGAACGGATCGAGGGCGATTCGCGCCACCGAGCCCGACGCCGGCACCGATGTCGGACGCCCGGCCACGTACACGCGAGGGTCCTCCACCGGGCCGCTGGAGGGCGCCATGATGCGGACCTCGTGGCCGCGCGCCTCGTAGGCCGTTGCTGCCCGCTGCACGTGGTTGTTGACGCCGCCGGGCGTCAGCCAGTCGTAGGGCGAGACGAGCACGATCTTCATCGTGCTGCCGCCGGGCGGAGGCGCCTCGCGAGCCCCGTCAGCGCCGGGCCGAGCACCTTGCGCGGTGTCACCGCCAGGCCGACCACCTGCTGCTGGACGAGACGGCGCGCCCCCAGTTGCCGAAGGGTGGGCGCCGGCCGGACGTCGCCGGACGTGCGGCGCTCGAGGATCGCCGCGCGGAGGTCCTCGGCGCGCGTGTCGCGCGAGGACGAGGCGAACACCGTCACGCCGGACCCGATCGCCTGCACGAAGTGCGCGTCGCTGCCGCCGGTCTCGGCGAGGCTGTACGCCTCGCGGTTGCGGGTACGCGGACGGTTCCCGGTCAGCACGCCCGCCAGCGTCGGGTTCGACACCTCGATGCCATCGGGGGTGATCTCGGGGTCGCCGATGGCGAGCAGGCGCTCGAGGGTGCGCTGTCCGACCGAGCGGGTGGCCGGCGAGAACGGGTGGGGTACCACCGCGAGCCCGCCAGCGGCGTGAATCGCAGCGACGGTGGCATCGAGGGGGCGGAACGACGCGATCGGTTCGGTGACCCAGAGCGCGAGCAGGTGACCCGAGCGGGTGGTGACCTCGATGCCCGGGACGACCGCGAACGAGTAGCGCCCGCGCGCGTGGGCCTCGAGGGCCAGCAGCGCGCCGCGCACGTCGTCGTGGTCCGTGATCGCGATCAGGTCAAGGTCCGTCGAACGCTCGACGTAATCCAGCAGTTCGGGCGCGTGGGACATCCCATCGCCGTGAGCGGTGTGCACCTGCAGGTCCGCCAGCAGGTAGCGGGTTCCCGAAGAGGGCGCCACGTGTGCTGTCACCCCTCCATCCTAGTGCCACGGTGCGACCTCCGCGGCCTCGAGGGGAGGCCGGACCATATCGGCTGGAGTGCGAACCACTGGGCGGGAGCAGCCGCGATGATCCGCTCGAGGGCGGCACCCAGGGCGAGCGCGGCCACGTCGCGGTCGCCGCTGACGAGGTCGAGCGGTGCCTCGATGCGTACGTGGTAGCGGCCGGGGCCCTGGCGCAGCACCGCGCACGGCAGAATCGTCGCCCCGGTGCGACGTGCCAGCTCGATTGGGCCCTCCGGCAGGGTCGTCTGTTCGCCGAAGAACGGGACGGCGCGGCCCGTGCCCGTCATGTCGCGATCGACAAGCATCGCCACGATGCGTCCGCAGCGCAGCTGCTCGAAGGCGAGGCGCAGACCGCCGAGGCTGGCCTCCGTGAACCGTGCACCGTGCCTGCGCCGTGCCGAGTGCAACAGCGCGTTGACGCGCCGCGACTCGTTCATCTGCGTGAGTGCCAGCACGTCGAGGCCAAGCGCCGACGCGACGTGGATGGCGAACTCCGGCGCGCCGACGTGCGCCGTGACCATGACCACCCCGCGCCCCGCGTCCACCGCCGCGAACAGGCGATCGAGCCCGTCGAAGCGCGCGTACTCCTCGAGCGCGTGCGTTGCATCGAGGTGCGCGTAGCGCGCGAGGTCGGCCCAGTAGTGCGCGGCCGCGCGGACGCAGCCTCGCGCCGCGCGATCTCGGGCGGCGAGGTCGTCGGCGGATGGCCCGCCGCCGAGGACGTGCGCCATGTGGTCGCGGGTGACCGCGCGCAGCCGGGGGGCCG
>CADEHD010000319.1 GCA_902827055.1 uncultured Chloroflexota bacterium
GGCTGTGCCTCGACCTCCACGCCGTTGATCGTGATCTTCGCCACGGGACCCCCCTCGAGGGTTGGAGTAGTCGACTACGAGCTGCGGTCGGCCTTGCCGGGAAGCCGCTGTGGGCCGAACGGGCCGTCCTTGCCCGCAACCGGCACGCGTGAGCGCGCGGTCGGCATGGTGGTGCGCAACGGGTTCGCATCCTGGAGCTGACCGTTGGGGTAGCGCCCACCGGAGGTCGCGAGGTAGGTCTGGGCCTCGGCCGACAACCGGTCGCGGTCGCGGTACATGTTCTCGAAGATGTACACGGCGTCGTCGTAGCGGCCGCCCGCCTGGATCGCCTGGTACGGGCACGCCTCGGTGCAGAGCCCGCAGTACATGCAGATCCGGAAGTCGATCTCGTATCGGTCGATGTTCAGCGTGCCGTCCGGCCGTGGCGAGGTCTGGACGAGGATGCACCCGTCCGGGCACGCCTGCGCGCACGTTGAGCAGCCCGTGCAGCGCTCCTCGAACCAGAGGAGGTTCGTACGAGCGCGCACCGGGACGTTCCGTTCGACCTCGGGGTAGTTCACGGTGATCGGCGGGCGGGCGAGGTGCTGCAGGGTGAGCAGCATGCCCTTCACGATGCCACTGCCGTAGGCCACAGGCGTACCCGCTCCCAGTATTGGCCGTCCTCGGGACGAAAGTCGCGCGCAGCATACCGAGCGCGTCACGCAAGCGCACCAGCCCCCCGAGCGCGCTCGGCATGTGAAAGGTAGCACAAACGCGTTGAGGTGACCTCCGGCCCCCTCGAGTCCTCTCCGCGCTGCCCGAAGGTCCTTGTTCACTCGCAGGCTGCCCCCGAATACTGGTCGGAGATGGCTGTGCCACGCCCCTTCGCTGTCCGCTGGTCTCGCATCGCGCACGTGCTCGCGATCGTCGCGTTGCTGCAGCCGCTGTTGCTTGCGATAGACCCCGGCGCCGCAGGGTGGCGCCCCGATCACCTCCACGTGCGCATGCACGGGGCGGGGCCCCTGGAGGCAGCACACGCGCATCCCTACGACCGCCACTCCGAGGATGGGTCGGCGCGGCCGCAGCCCGGCGACGAGTCCGGTGGGGTCGCGTTCGTGACGCCCGACTTCGACTCGGCGAGCGTGGTCGCCCCGCCGCTCGGCCCGAACCTCACGATTCCCCTCGCGCACCCGGCGGATCCACCGTCGCGCGTGTCGCCGCTCGTTGCCCTCCGTTCCGCTCCCGAGCCGCCGCCGCCGCGCGCCTGACGACGATCCCCGGTCGGAAGCGGTCGTCCTCGAAGGCAGGCGGGTCATGCGGAACCTGGTCACACGGATCGTCGCGCGCGCTGTCCGAGGGCGGTCGGCGCTCGCCCTCACGGTCGTCGCGGCGGGGGCACTCCTCGTGGCGTGCGCGCCGGCGCCCGAGTTCAGCGCGCGCGTCATCGAGGCGGCGCCGCTCGCCCCCGAGCTGCGGCTGCGCAGCGGAGCCGAGGGCGCGCCTTTCGACCTCCGCGACGGCGCACCCGATGTCACGGTGGTGTACTTCGGCTACACGCACTGCCCAGACGTGTGTCCGCTCACGATGGGAAGTCTCGCCGCGGCCATGCGCCAACTCCCCGAGGACGCGCGGGATGACGTGCGCGTGGTCATGGTGACGATCGATCCGGATCGGGATACGCCCGAGATCATGGCGCGCTACGTGGCCCAGTTCGACAGGGCGTTCGTGGGTGTCAGCGGCCCACCCGCCGAGGTCAAGGCTGTCCTCGAGGGGTGGCGGATCGAGACCACACGGGGTGAGGCCGACGCCTATGGTTCCTACTTCATGAGCCATCCGGCCGGGGTGACCGTGCTCGATTCACGACGACGCATGCGCCTCGAGATCCCCGGCGACGCCTCGCCGCAGGAGATCGCGAGCGACCTGCGCATTCTGCTCGATGAAACGTAATCAGGAGAGAGATTCGATGTTGTCATTCACCACCGTCCGCGCTTCTCGCGCGCTTCGCCCGATCGCGCTCGCTCTCGCAGGAGGCGCGGCCCTGCTCGTCGGTTGCACGGGTGAGGGCGAAGACATGACCGCGGTCACCACGACGCGGACTCCGACGGCGGCCGCGTCGAAGGCGACCACCGCTGCGACCACCGCTGCGACTACGGGCGCCACGAGCACGACGGCCGCCTCGCCGGCGGCGGCCCGGCTCCGCGTTCGCGATGCCTGGGCCCGCTCCACGGCGGGCAACCCCGATGAG
>CADEHD010000320.1 GCA_902827055.1 uncultured Chloroflexota bacterium
GCCGCGACGTAGCGCTCGTAGCTGGCCTTCACATCGTCGGACGTGAACTCACGGCCGTTGACCGGTGCCACATTGTGGAACTTCACGCCCTGGCGGAGGTGGAACGTGAACTGGGTCGCGTCCGCGTTGACCTCCCAGCTCTCGGCGAGGTCGGGCTCGATCTGGATGCGGTACGGGTCGGCGTAGGGGTCCATCGCCGCGCGCACGAGCTTGTTCTTCGTGTAGTCCATCGTGGAGTTGATGGTGCACGAGAGGGTGCGGTTGAAGTCCATGTGCGGCGGGTCGAGGTAGCGCGTGAGGAGCGTGCCGCCATAGCGGCCGTTCGCCAGCACGTCGCGCTCGGCCGGGGTCGGGGCAACGGGACCCTCGTACGCGCCGGGCTTCAGGCGAACCTGGTCGGCCGCAACCTTGCCCTGCGAGGGGTACTGCTCCTTGGTGAAGTAGCCCTTGCCGCCCGTGGTCTTCGGAGGGGGCGTAATCGCCACCTGGGTGACCTGCTCGACCTCGCCACCGCCACAACCGACGAGCGCGGCACCAGCGAGTCCGGCGATGCCGACGCCGGCACCTCGGATGACTGTGCGCCGACCGACGCGCCGACTCCAGTAATTACCTTCTGCCACGAACAGTCCCTCCGGTTCGCTGCATCGAGCGATGCTAATACACACGCGCGCGACCCGTGATGTCACGAGAACGCCCACGTAGATATAGCACTAACGCGCGGTGCGATCGAAACGGATGCGTCGAAACGCGCCAAACCGACCTTGCACGAATTTCAAACGAAATCGGTCAGACACGCCTGTTGGGGACTCGCTCGGTGGCTGCTCCTCTGGCTCGAGAGCGCCCCGCCAACCGGCGAGGCGCCCCTCGAGGCACTACGTACGCACTAGATCGTGCGGACCACTCCATCGTTGGTCTTGATCTTGATGTCCCCGTTGGGAAGCATCATCGCGCTCGGCGCCCCTGCATCGAGCCAGATCGCGCGGGCCTTGCCGTCGGCGTAGCAGTTAAGCGCGGCACCGACGCCGTGCGGGCGGATGTTGACCACGTAGTTGTGGAAGAAGATCCGCTGGTACGCGGCGGCGGGGTGGTAGATGCCCCACACCTGGTCGAGGATGCGGTCGTGGGCCTTGACCCACAGCTCCTTCTTCCGCTCCGGGTTCTGCTCGCGGCGCTGGGCCGTGACCAGGTCGTCCATTTCCTTGTCGTTGACGTTGCCCTGGTTCAGGCCGGCCGTCGAGTGGAAGAACGGGTAGAGCGCCTGGTCCGGGGTGTAGACCGGCGGACCGTACGTCATGTTCATCGTGTCTTCGAAGTTGCGGTCGTTCAGCATCTGGACCGCGGTCGGGTTGTCGACCTGGCGAGGCTTGAACTCGAGCTCCGGGATCTTGTCGTACATCGGCTTGAGGATCTCGCGGTATTCGTTGCGCGAGTACCAGGCCGGTGCATCGAACGTGAGCTTGTTCGTGGCTGAGTAGCCGGCCGCCTGCAGCAGCTTGCTCGCCTCGGCGGGGTTGTACTGGTAGTTCGGCCCCTGCTGCTCGAGCGTCGGGCGCTTCTCGTAGATGTACGGCCACGGCACCGGGAGGATCGAGTACCCGCCACCGTCGCCAGCGAAACGCGCCGCATCCCACTCGACACGGTCGACCGCCATCGAGAGGGCGCGGCGGACGCGGACGTCCTGGAACTTCGGGTTCTTCATCTGGAAGAGCATGCCCGTGGTGTTCGTGCCGATCACGGACGGGGACTTGTGGTAGACCGAGTCCTTCGGACCCTTGGCCAGCATGTCCTGCGCGTCGTTCTCGTCGCGGGGCGCCCAGTTGAACCAGTTGTCCGTGATGTAGCCGGCGCGCTGCACGGCGACGTCGTCCTGGACCACCGTGATCACCTGGTCGACGAAGGGCAGACCCTTCTCGAAGTAGTCCGGGTTCTTCGAGAAGGTCGAGCGCTCCTTCGGGATCCACTCCTTCTGGAGGAACGGGCCCGTGCCGATCGCCTTGCTCTTGAGGAGGTCGGCGTCCGCGATGATCTCGCGGGCATCCATGTGCGACCACGCCGCGATGTTCGTCGGGAAGTCTGCGACCGGCTGGTTCAGCTTGAACACGGCCGTGTACTTATCCGGGAACTCGGCGGAGGCGACGACGGCCCAGACGTCCTTCTGGACGCCGGCCGCGACGTAGCGCTCGTAGCTGGCCTTTACGTCGTCCGACGTGAACTCACGGCCG
>CADEHD010000321.1 GCA_902827055.1 uncultured Chloroflexota bacterium
CGGCCTGTGCGCCGGTCG
Source organism: uncultured Chloroflexota bacterium (assembly GCA_902827055.1). Taxonomy (GTDB): domain Bacteria; phylum Chloroflexota; class Dehalococcoidia; order UBA2979; family UBA2979; genus RBC038. The sequence goes on from CADEHD010000321.1 coordinate 19, forward strand.
AGGGTCCCCCGGCCGCGCCAGGCGCAGGCGTGACCGCCGCCTTCGGGACGGCCGTGGCCGTCGGAGAGGCCGGCGTGGGCGTAGCCGCCGTGGCGGTGGTGGCAGCCGTCGCGGCGGGACTGGCCTGCGTCGCCGCGGCGGTGGCTGCGGCGGTGGGGACGGTCGTCGCTGCCTTCGAGGCGGTGGTGGCTGCTGGCGGCGTCGTGCTGTCGCCGGTGCAGGCTCCGAGAAGAGCCGCTGACAGGAGTGCCAGCGCCGCGAACGCGGGTCGTCCGGCCCGACTGGGGCGCTGCTCACGCATCGTGCGCATCATGGTTCCTTCCTTTCGGCCTTGCTGGCGGTCGTCCTCTCATCGGGATCCCTCGGCGTCCGGCTGAGGGTCGCTTCCTGATTGCTGAACACAACCGTAGCAGGGCGCGGCAAGCCCGGAGGTCACGGCACGGAGGGCCGAACGCACGTGGCGGGGTGGACACTCGTCGAGGACGGGGGCGGGGCTACTCGTTGCGCAGCGCGGCGATCGGGTCGAGGCGGCTCGCGCGATACGCGGGGTAGATACCGCTCAGGACGCCGATGGCGCCGGACACGGCGAACGCCACGCCGATGCTCCACGGCTGGATCACCGTGGTCATCGCCTGTCCGGACACCTCGCGGCCGTTGAGGCCAACCGCGACCCCCACACCGAGCAGCACCCCGAGGAGGCCGCCGACAATCGAGAGTGCCAGTGCCTCGGCAACGAACTGGGACATAATGTCGCCGCGCCGTGCGCCAATCGCCGCGCGGATACCGATCTCGCGCGTCCGCTCGGTGACGCTGACCAGCATGATGTTCATCACGCCGATCCCGCCCACCAGCAGCGAGATGCCAGCCACGCTCCCGAGCAGGATCGACAGCGTGCGACTGACCTCGCCGGCCGCGCCCAGCAGGTCCTCCTGGCTCTGCACGGTGAAGTCTGGTGCCGCCACCCCGTGCCGCTGCAGCAGCAGGCTGCTCACCGCTGCGCTCACGATCTGCTGATCGACCTTGTCGCCCGTCTGCACGTTGATTTGCTGCACGAAGACCTGGCCGGTGGGGTTGCGGAGGAAGTTGAGGCGGCTCTGGATCGTGGGAAGCGGGACGAAGACGTAGTTGTCGGCCTCGCCCGTGCCGCCGCGCGAGGCCATCGTGCCGACCACGCGGAAGTTGAGGCCGATCCGACCACCGCCGAAGGTGATGCGCACCGTCTGGCCCAGCGCGTCGCCGTCGGGGTAGAGCGACTTCGCAACCGCCGAGCCCAGCACCACCGTGAGCGCGCGGCGCTCCACATCGGCGTCCGAGATGAAGTCGCCGTCCGCGACTGGAGACGAGCGGACGGTCGTGTAGGCGGGCGTCGTGCCGACGATCGTGACCGCGGTGTTGTTGCCGCCGGCGATGGCCTGGGCGGGGACCGTGATCTGAGGGGCGACACCGGCGACGCCGGGGATCGCGGCCGCCGCGACCGCCTCGGAGTCCGCGAGCGTGAGCGTCGCGCCGCCGCCCTGCTGGCCGCGCGCGCCGCCCGTGTCCTGGGCCGCGCCAGGGCGGACGAACAGGAGGTTCGCGCCCAGCCCTCGGATGCGGTCCTCGACGCCCTTCTGGCTGCCCTGTCCGACCGCGATCAGGACGATCACAGAGCTGACCCCGATGATCATCCCGAGGGTCGTGAGCGCGCTGCGCAAACGGTTCGAGTTCAGCGCGCGGAACGCGATGGCGGCGGCATCGCGCAGACTCACGAGACGGCGCCCGGCGTCGTGCCGCTCGCCGCTGTGGCCTCCGTCGTGGGGCCGTCGAAGACGACGCGGCCATCGCGCATGCGGACCAGCCTGCGCGCGTGGGCGGCGACCTCCATCTCGTGGGTCACGAGGATCACCGTGATGCCATGCTCGCGCGACATCTCCTCGAAGATCGCCATCACCTCGGCACCGGTCTGGGTGTCGAGGGCGCCCGTCGGTTCGTCGGCAAGCACGATCCGCGGCTCGACGACGAGCGAGCGCGCGATGGCGACGCGCTGTTGCTGGCCACCCGAAAGCTGCGTGGGCTGGTGGCGGGCGCGCTGCAGCAGCCCGACGCGATCGAGGGCCATGGCCGCGCGTCGACGGCGGTCGGCGGGCGGCACGTGCTGGTACACGAGGGGGAGCTCCACCTGCTCGATGACCGAGAGCCTGGGAATGAGGTTGTAGGCCT
>CADEHD010000322.1 GCA_902827055.1 uncultured Chloroflexota bacterium
CAGGGCCTCTATTCGTTCGGTGACGCGCCTGTCCACTCGGCCGGACTCGGCAGCTCGAGGGCGCGCCCAGCCACCAGCAGCCATGCGCGCGACGCCTCCAGCGACAGCTGCTGGTTCACCCGCCCGAGGAGATCGCGATAGGCGCGGCCCAGCGGCGTGGGTGGCACCACCCCGCCCCCGACCTCGTTCGTCACGATGATGAGTTCGCCCTCGCGCGCCGCCTGGACCGCGAGCAGGGAGCGAACGTGGGCATCCAGCTCCGACTCGAGCTGGTCGAGATCCGCGAGCGCCGGCGGGTCGCCCAGCCCCATCAGCCAGTTCGTGACCCAGAGCGATATGCAGTCGATGAGTACGCACGAGCCCGTCGGTGTGCTCCGGAGCGCCGCCACCAGGTCGCGCGGCGCCTCGATTGTGGTCCACGACGCAGGACGGGTCTCGCGGTGCCGCGCGACGCGCGCCTCCAGCTCTTCGTCGAGGGGTTCCATCGTGGCGATGAACGTCACGGGGCGCCCACTCGCCTCGGCCATGCGTTGCGCGAACGTGCTCTTCCCGCTGCGCGCACCGCCCGTGACGAAGTACAGGGCGCCCACGCCGCTACCGCCCTCCGCCGACGGCAGGCAGCCCGAGCCAGTCGCGAATCCGCTCGAGGTCGAGGTTGGTGCGCACGTGGTGGGCGAGCCGATCGAACTCTCGTTCCGGGTCAAAATGATGCGACTGCGCGGGTGGCCGCCGTCCGAGGGCGGCAAGGAGCGCCTCGCGGAGCCCGTCCGAGGCGAAGAGCCCGTGGAGGTAGGTGCCCGCCACTCGCCCGTCCTCGGAAAGCGCGCCGTCGCCATGACCGTCGAGCTCGAGCAGCGGCTGCAGCGCGACGCCACCGAGCGCGCTCGTGCGGCCCATGTGGATTTCGTAGCCACGCACCGGGAGCGACTGCGCGCCGGCCCACGGTCCGACCGAGGCGAGCACGCGTCCGTCGACGAGGCGCGTCCGCTTGTCGCCCTCGAATCGCGTGGTGACCCGGAGCAGTGCGAGCCCGGGCACGGAGGATCCCGCCGGCGCTTCGACCCCGCCGGGGTCCTCGATGCGCTCCCCGAGCATCTGGAAGCCACCGCAGATACCGAGGATGGCCGCACCCGCCGCGTGACGGGCGACCATCGCGTCGGCGAGCCCGCTTCGCCTGAGGAAGTCGAGGTCCGCGATCGTGGCCTTGGTGCCGGGGAGGACGATCAGGTGCGGGGTGCCGAGCTGCTCCGGCCGCGAGACGTAGCGGACTCGAACGGACGGTTCGTCAGCCAGCGGATCGAAATCGTCGAAGTTGGCGATGCGCGGCAGGTGGATCACCGCCACGTCCACGTCTGCGGTCGGTGCGCCCCGGAGGTCACCGTCGGGCCGTTCGAGCGCCACCGCGTCCTCCTCGGCCACGCGCAGGTCCTCGATCCACGGCACGACGCCGAGCACCGGGACGCCGGTGCGACGCTCGAGTTCCTCGATGGCGGGCGCCAGCAGCGAGGGGTCGCCGCGGAAGCGGTTGATGATGAACCCGCGGACGAGTACGCGGTCGGAGGGTGGCATCAGCTCGAGGGTTCCCAGCAAGTGCGCGAACACGCCACCGCGGTCGATGTCCCCCACGAGCAGCGTCGTTGCGCTGGCGTGCGCCGCGACGCGCATGTTCACGATGTCGCCCGCGCGCAGGTTGGGCTCCGCGGCGCTCCCGGCGCCCTCGGCGACCACGAGGTCGTACCGCGACCGGAGCGAGTCGAGCGCGCGCTCCACGTGCGGCCAGAGGTCTCGCTTGCGGTCGACGAAGTCGCGCGAGGTGAGCAGTCCAGCGGGCCGCCCATCGATGACGATCTGCGACGTGCGATCGCCCTGCGGCTTCAGCAGGACCGGGTTCATCTCGACGGTGGGCGCCAGTCCGGCGGCGGCTGCCTGTTCGGCCTGCGCGCGACCGATCTCGAGGCCATCCGCGGTCACCGCCGCGTTGTTCGACATGTTCTGCGCCTTGAACGGCGCAACCCGGACACCGTCCTGGGCGAAGATGCGGGCGAGCGCGGTTACCAGCACTGACTTGCCGACGGACGAGGCCGTGCCCACGAGCATCAGCACCGGCGCCGTCAACCCGAGGCATCCGCGCGGTACGCCTGGATGAACGCACGGGCGAGTCGCGTGAGCGCGCCCTCCTGGGGAATCGCCACGCGGACCCACTCGGGCAGAC
>CADEHD010000323.1 GCA_902827055.1 uncultured Chloroflexota bacterium
CGGGGGGAACTGGGGAACGGTATAGTCTGACAAGCGGTTCGCCGCTGCCACACGCATCCTCCCCGGATTGCTGCTGTTGTCTCCGTGTTCAACCCACTCAGCTCGTTCCTGGGGATGTTCTCCCAGGACATCGGGATCGATCTCGGCACCGCCAATACGCTGGTCGCCGTGCGTGGACGCGGGATCGTCATCGACGAGCCCTCGGTCGTCGCCGTCGACCGCCTCTCGAAGCGCATCCTCGCGATTGGCGCCGAGGCCAAGCGCATGGTCGGCCGCACGCCCTCGACGATCGTCGCCGTCCGCCCGATGCGCGACGGGGTGATCTCGGACTTCGGCGTCACCCAGCGCATGCTGAGCTACTTCATCCGCTCGGTGCAGGACCGCTTTGGCGCCGCGATGCCCCGACCACGCGTCGTTGTTGGCATCCCGAGCGGCGCGACCGAGGTCGAGAAGCGCGCCGTTCACGAAGCGGCACTCGCCGCCGGGGCACGCTCCGCGTTCCTCATCGAGGAGCCCATGGCCGCCGCGATCGGCGCCTCGCTGCCCGTGATGAGCCCGTCCGGCTCGATGATCGTCGACATCGGCGGCGGAACGACCGAGGTCGCCGTCATCTCCCTCGGCGGCATCGTCGTGTCGAAGTCGATGCGCGCCGCGGGCGACGCGATGGACCAGGCCGTGATCACCTACGCACGCCAGGTCCACAACATGTTGATCGGAGAACGCACCGCCGAGGCGGTCAAGATCCAGGCGGGCTCCGCGTTCCCCCTCGACGAGGAGGGGTTCATCGACATCCGCGGCCGCGATCTCGCCACGGGCTTGCCGAAGGCCGTGAACGTCTCGACCGTCGAGCTACGCGACGCGCTCTCCCCGGTCACGAACGAGATCGTCCGCGCGGTGCGCGGCACGATCGAGGCGACGCCGCCCGAGCTGGTCTCGGACCTGATGTTGCACGGCATCGCGATGGCCGGGGGCGGCAGCCTGCTGCGCGGCCTCGACCGCCGCCTCGCGACCGAGACGCGCTTCCCGGTGTACGTCGCTGAAGAGCCCCTGCGCTCGGTGGTCCGCGGCTGCGGCGAAGCGCTCGAGGAAGCGGCAACCCTCCAGGCGGTGCGGGCCGCCGTCGCGTCGCGGAAGCCGCTGCGCTGACCGATGCTCGTCCGTCGCACCACGACGTGGCTGAGTGGCCTCGTGCTCCTCGGCCTGGCGCTGCTCGGGTCGTCGACGCTCCCGATCGCCACGCCCGTCGAGGAGCGCGCGTTGCTGCTCGCAGCCCCCGTCGTGCGCGCGGTGGAGGACGCCCTGCGCCCGGTCGCCGCCGTCGTGCTCAACGCCCGTGAGACCCGCGCACTTGCGGAGAGCAACGCGGCCCTCCGCCTCGAGAACGCGCGGCTCGCGAGCGAGGTGACGCTCCTCCGCGAGCGCGTGCAGGCGAACGTCCAGATCGACGCCCTCGTCGCGGAAGCGGGCCGCGAGGCGGGCGCGCACATCACCGCCCCCGTGCTGCTCCGTGATCCCACGCCCGGCCGCGACATCCTTGTCGTAGGGCGTGGTCGCGATGCGGGGATTCGCGTCGGCCAGCCGGCGCTCGGCCCCGGGGCCACCCTCGTCGGCGTCGTCACCCGCGTAGACGAACGTTCCTCGCGAGTGCGGCTGCTCACGGATCGGGCATCCGCGGTCGTTGCCGTCCTCGAGCGCTCTCGCGAGCCCGTCGCCCTCTCCGGGGGCGTCGACGGCCTGCGCCTCGAGTTCGTCCCGGTCGGCACCGCCGGAGTCGAGGGCGACACCATCCTCAGCTCCGCGCTCGGCGGGCAGCTGCCCGCGGGCCTCCCGATTGGCCGCGTCACCGGCACGAGCGCGCAGGACGGCGAGTTGTTCCAGCGCGTGCGCATCGAGCCGTTCGCCGACTACCGGCGCCTCGAGCACGTGCTCATCCTCGTGGAGTTCCGACCAGCGACCGGGCCGCTCCCGGAGTCGACGCCGTGAGCGCGCTGGTTGCCGTCGGCCTAGCGCTGGTCGCGGCCGCCACCCAGCTCGCCGTCGACTCCGTCACGGGCGCGAGCACCACGCTCCCCCTGTTCGTGGTCGGCGTGCTCGCCGCCTGGGCAATCGCACGCGATCCCGCCGAGTCGGCGCTTGCCGCAATCCCGAGCGCGATCCTCCTCGGCACGGCCTCCGAGCAGCCCGTGGGCTGGTTCCTGCTCGCGT
>CADEHD010000324.1 GCA_902827055.1 uncultured Chloroflexota bacterium
GTCCCGGGCCAGATCGCGACGGTACACGTGACGTTGGCCACGCGTGCCGTGAGCCCGGCGGCGAGCAGCGATGGGAAGCTGATGAGCGTCCCGCCTCCAGCGATGGCGTTCACGGCGCCCGCGGCCGCGGCCGCGGCCGCCAGTCCGATCAGGGCCAGGGCATCCACGCGGGTCTCCCATCGCGTCGCCTCGAGCCGGTGGAGTCATCCAATCACACGGGAGGCGGCCACGCGACTGGCCCTCGCGGAATGAGGCGCGTCGCGTTACGATGTAGGAAATGCACCGCCCCCTGCAGCTCCCCGGCGGCTCCACCTGATTCCCCTTCACGGCCGCGTGCCGACGACGATCCAACGGACCACACTCCCATGAGCCCTCTCTTCAAGCGGCTCGCTGGCCTGCTCGGCCGCGCCGCACCCGCCGCTCCCCCCTCGGAAGAACCCGCTGGCGTCGAGACTGAGCGCAGGCGCCGCCGCCGAGGTGGTCGGGGTCGCGGAGGTGGGGGTGGGAGTTCCGCGGGCGCGCCCCCGGGCCAGACGACCACGGCACCCCAGGTCCCGGTGGCACGCGCCCCGGAGCCCAGCCGCACGAGTGCTCCCCGAGGCCGCGGCCCGGAGCCGTCGCAGCGCTCGAACAACTCGTACGACCGCCGACGCACCCCGCGCCGACTCGACCAGCCGCTCCCCGAGGACATCGCGTTCCGCCCGCCCGCCGAGGGCGGCGACCGCTCCATCTTGCCGTCGCGGCGCCGTCCGCCTCCGGGCCTGAAGGCGACGAAACGCGTGCTCGTCGCGGGCAGTCGGTTCGTCCCTCGGGGCCCCGGCGGGCTCGAGGACGACGCCGACGAGTTCGCAGAAGAGGCCCGCGAGGCGCATGCGGCAGGCCCGGCGGTCGTACGCGCCGAGGACGACGCCGCACCGTCGGAGACGGCTCGGACGGGACGGCGACGCCGTGGGCGGCGCGGCGGGCGCGGGCGACGACGCGGGGACGGCAGTCCTCCGGCGTCCGACGCCCCCTCGGCTGACGGCTCGTAGCCCGAGTCCTCGCCCGGGCCTCGACGCCCCGGCGACCCCTGAACCAATCCGTGCGTTGAAAGCAGGCGGACCATGCGCAAGATCTCGATTGGCGTGAACTGGCAAGGGCCGCTCGACCTGCAGGCCACCATCGACGAGGCCCGTCTCGCCGATGAGTCGGGCGTCCACCTGATGTCCGTCGCCGAGGCGTGGGGGCGAGACGCCTTCGTGATTTTGACTGCGCTCGCCGGCGCGACCAAGGACATCCACCTCGGTACCTCGATCGTCAACATCTTCTCGCGGACGCCGGCCGCGTTGGCGCAGGCCTTCATCACCCTCGACACGTACTTCGGGCATCGGATGGTCATTGGCATCGGGTCGTCGGGCCCGCAGGTCATCGAGGACTTCCACGGCGTGAAGTTCGACCGGCCCCTGCAGCGCATGCGGGAGTACATCGAGATCATCACCGCGATCTGCGCCGCAGAGCCGCTGCACTACCAGGGCAAGATCTTCAAGCTCGACCGCGGATTTACGATGCGCGATCACCAGCCGCTCGCCGATCGTCGCCACATCCCGATCCACGTCGCCTCGATCACACCGAAGTCCATCGAGCAGACCGCGCAGCTGGCGGACGGCTGGATCCCGATCTTCGTCCCGCGCGACCAGTGGTCGGCGCAGGTGGGCATCGCCCACGCGGCCCTGCGAGCAGCAGGGCGCGACGCCAGCGCCTTCGACATCCGCTCGGGCGGGTCCGTGACGGTCACCGACAACCCTGGGCGCGCCTACGGCAAGATCAAGGAAGGCGCCGCGTTCTACATCGCGCGCATGGGCGACTTCTACTACGAGCACTTCCTCCGCATTGGGCTGGCGGACGAGGCGAACGCGGTCCGCGCGGCCTGGCGCGATGGCGGCTCGAAGGCCGGCATCGAGGCGGTCACGGACGAACTCGCCCAGTCACTCGGCTACGCGGGGCCCGTCGAGGGCTGCGTCGAGTGGCTCGAGGCGCAGCAGGAGGCCGGCTACACGATCCACGGAGTCACGATCGAGGAGCGCGAACCCACGAAGCGCGCCGCGATCTACCGCCAGCTCGTCGGCTAGACCACCCGACGTTCAAGCCCGCACGAGGTGGGCGGGGCTACCGCTCCCCCACCTCGACGACCGCCACGAA
>CADEHD010000325.1 GCA_902827055.1 uncultured Chloroflexota bacterium
ATCCCGGGCGACGTCGCGAGACGTGCGACGCGGCCTCCGGAGGCCTCGTGGATACCCCGAGGCGACTTGTTGGTGGGACTTCCTGGTGACCATGGTCCCGGGCGCGGGGACCGATCGCCCCTCCACCGCGTCCGGCTGCGTCGTCGACACTCCCAGCATGTGCAGCGCACAGTCCGAGTGGCTTGAGAACCTGATTACGCCCGGCGGCCTCTACGCCGTCGACCTCGATCAGCGCGTGACCCACTGGACCAGCAGCGCGGCAGCGCTCCTCGGACCCGCGGAGCAGATGCTGAACCGCCCCTGCTATGAGGTCACGGCGCTCCTCGACCCGCGGAACGCCGCGCGCTGCCGTCCGAACTACGCGGTGATCACCGCCGCGCGCCATCAGCGCGCGCACCCGGACTTCGAGGTCCACATCCCGACCTGCAACGGCGACGCGATGGCGCGGGTCAGCGTCATGCTCGCCACCGTCGACGCCGAGCCGGTGGTGTTGCACGTGGTCCAGCCACTGAAGGCCGACCCCTGCAACCACGACGGCCCTGGCGCGATGCGGGCGATGCTCAACGAGGCAGTGAGCCACGTGGACGGCCTCGAGCGGCCGGTCCCGGACGAGAGCGCGCTGAGTCTGACCGGCCGCCAGCGCGACATCCTCGCGCGACTCGCAGCCGGGGAGTCGCCTCGGGACATCGCCCAGGTGCTGGGCCTGAGCGCAGTCACGGTCCGGAACCACATCCAGGCCGCGATGGAGCGGCTGGGTGCGCGGAACCGCCTCGAGGCGGTGCTCACCGCGACGAGCGCCGGCCTGCTCTAACCCCGACCTGATCCACTCGTTCTCAGCGTCGTCGTACGGGCTGCCGTGCGTGCCTCGGCTGCACCTGTCGCGTGCCGGCTCAGTCGGTGGCGTCGCCCGTCGTGGGGTCGCGACCGTCGTCGAGCCTGGTGGCGACGGCGGCGCCCACGAGTCCCGCGAACGCCATCGGGACGCCGGCGAGCAGCGCGACCGGGATCGTGACCGCGACGTTGGGCCTCGAGCGGGGCACGACCGAGAGCGCACCAGCGGGGTGGACCGTGCACAGCAGGCCCTCGGCGGCGAAGAAGGCGCCCGTCACTGTGCTCGTCTCCGTGGCGGTGGGGCCAACCCAGAGCGGACCGATGCGATGCGGGGCGGCGTCGAGGTTCCGCACGAGGAGCGTGTCACCTCGGCGGACCACCAGCTCGCGAGGCAGTCCCGGGGGGACCTGGCCTGCCTGGACGAGCGCCGCGGTGCCCTGGGGGATGACGAACTCGACGTCGTTCGAGGGCGGCAGGAGCCACCACCAGACGAACGCCGCGAGCCACGCCAACGCGAACGCGCCGAGAATGATCCCGGCGCTATTCGCGTGTTTGCTGACGAGACCCACTCGAGGCGGCTGCGCCGCAGCGACGGCTGCCACGAGGTGCCCTCCGCCTAGACCAGGTACAGGGTGGGGTAGAAGAACACCCACACCACATCGACGAAGTGCCAGTACATCACCATCGCGGTGACCGGCCAGGTGTTTCCGACCGGGAAGTGGCCCTTGCCTGCGCGGATGTAGACGACCAGGAGGAAGAGCACCCCGCTCACGACGTGTGCCGCGTGCATCCCCGTCATCGAGAAGAAGGCCGTGCCGAAGGGGTCGGAGGGCACCCAGTGCGCGATGGACCACTCGAAGCCGACGCCAATGGCGAAGGCGGCGCCCATCACGATCGTCGCGAGCAGCATCGCGCGACCGTGGGCGACGTTGCCGTGCTCGAAGGCCGTCTCTGCGCGGTAGGCCGTCAGCGAGCTGGCGAGCAGCACTGAGGTGATGCCGAGGCCGAGCAGCTGGTTCAGCTCCTCGGGGCGCTCCGTGCCCGTCAGGTAGAACCGCGACGCGGCGAGCATGGCGAAGAGCAGCGCGTCCGAGAAGAAGAAGAGCCAGATCCCCATCCGGTTGATGGGAAGCCGAGAGTGCGCGCTGCCGTGCCCGTGTGCCGGGGCGTGGGCGGAAGAGCTTGCGACAGCCATCTAGTGTCCTCCGTCAGGGTTCCAGAGCTTGGGGAGGTGCATGAAGTACTGCAGGATGAGCCACGTCTTGGCGACGGCCGCCACGCTCAGGAGCGTGACGAGCATCGCGCCCTTCGGGATGCCGACCGCGATGACGTACTCGACGAGGG
>CADEHD010000326.1 GCA_902827055.1 uncultured Chloroflexota bacterium
GTGCACGTCGACCGTGCATCCGTCGGGACGTTGGAAGATCGACTGGAACTTCGCGTGGTCGTGGTGCACCGGGTCCTTGTGCTCCCCACCCGTCTGTGCGTATCCGCGCGCCGCGAGCAGTGCGTGCACCGCGCCCTCGTCTTCGTGTCGAATGAGCAGGTCGAGGTCGCCATAAGGCCGCAACTCAGGACTCGGGTAGTAGCGCTGCGCGACCGCTGGGCCCTTGAGCACGATGCACGGCGCATCGTGAGCCGCCATCGCGGCGACGATCGCCTTGAGCTCGTACTCGAGCTGGATCCCGCGCAGCGCGCGCACAGCCGCCGCCTGCCGGAGCCCGGAGTTCGTCGCGAGTTCGGCCCGCCCCGCGTCGTCCAGCGCGGCAACCACCCAAGGCGCCATGCCCTGCGCCGCCACGAGGTCCGCGAACACCGCGGAGTCGACTCGATCCACGGCGGCCGCCACGACCGGACTCATGTGCGGCCGTGCACCGCGCGCCGTGGCGCGGAGCAGGGCAGCCGCCATCTTTCGAGCGCGCCTGTCGTCCATCAGTACTGCGCCAGAGCGCCGCGGCGCCGCGCCACCTCGATGCTGGCGGCGACCGCGATCAGCCCGATCGGCAACAGCAGGGCGAAGGCGCCCACCGCCGCCAGGTGCCAGCCCATGTTCGTGACATCCGCGCCCAGCAGGAAGGCGCCCCGCAGGGCCTCGGCGGCGTGCGTGAGCGGCAACAGCAGCGCGACCCACTGCAGCACCTCGGGCAGGAGATCGATGGGGAACAGGATGCCACTCAACAGCGTCGAGACGGAGAGCATCCCGACCGTGAACGGCTCCGACTGCTTGAACGCAATCGTGAATGCCGCCGAGCAGAGCCCGATGCCCGAGAAGCCCACGAGCACGAGCGCCAGCACTCCGAGGGCGGCCGGTGCCTGGCTCCACGCGAACTGCGCCCCCAGCGCCAGTCCCACCAGCGGGATGATCACGACGGGTTGCAGCGAAGCCTGCAACAGCTGGTAGACGCCCGAGTAGAGAACAGCAAGCTCAGCCCGGGTACGCGTCATCAGGATCGCCTCGAAGGTGCCCATCACCTGGGCCTCGCGGACGGCACCACGAAACACCGTCACGCACGGGTACATCGCGACCTGCAGCGCGGCCCCCACGAGGGCAAACGCGAAGTAGTCGCCGCCGTACTGCGCCAGCGCCTCGCGCGGGCCCACGAGGTCGGCGAGGAAGCGCGGCCCCACGAGGCTGAACGGCATCGCGAGGTACTGCATGAAGAAGGACGAGCGGTAGCTCCAGGCCACGCGGAAGTCGCGCTCCAGGTACGCGCGCAGCGCGTTCACGCGGGCACCGCCTCGCGGAGTTCCGACAGCCGCTCGAGGAGCGCGCGCATCGGCGTGCCTCGCTGGAGGCCGGTGATCTGCGCCCCGCTCCGCGTCAGCTCGGCGATGAGCTGGTCGAGCGCAAGCTCGCTCGGGTGCGCCCAGATCTCGAGCTGCTGCTCGCCGGCGGCGCTCGACGAGACGTGGATGTCGCGCACCCCGTGAACGCTGCGAAGCACCCCGACGGTGCTCGCGGGCATGCCCCGGACCGAGACCGTCACGCCCTCGGCGCCGCGCGCGGTCGCCGCGAGTGAGTCCGGCGTCAGCTCGTCGGCGATCACGCCGCGATGCAGCACGCCGATGCGGTCTGCCTCGGTCAGCGCCTGGTCGAGCTGGTGCGTCACCATCAGGACGCTGCCGCCCGTCGAGCGCAGCTCCTCGCGGACCACGTGCATCGCGTCGGTGGCGTGCCCGGGGTCGAGGCTGCGCGTCGGCTCGTCCATCAGGAGGACGCGCGGGACGACGATGAGGCCGCGCGCGATCGCGAGTCGCTGGCGCATCCCCGTCGACAGCTCGCCGAACGGGCGATCGCGCGCACCGACCAGGTCGAAGCGCTCGAGGAGTTCGTCCACTCGCCGGGCCGCCGCGGCGCTACCCAGCCCCTCGAGGCGCGCAAAGAACTCCAGATTGTGGAACGAGGTCAGCCGCCAGTGGAACGAGCGCTCATCGGCGAGGGCGTACCCGACGAGGGACCGCGTGTCGCCCCGTCCAACCTCGACGCCATCGACGTGCACCGTGCCGCTCGAGGGGCGCGTCAGGCCGCCCACGATGCGGAGCAGCGTCGTCTTGCCGGTAC
>CADEHD010000327.1 GCA_902827055.1 uncultured Chloroflexota bacterium
GACCGCAGCGTGCGAGGTCATGCCTCCGCGAGCGGTCAGGATCCCGCGGGACGCGATCATGCCCTGGATGTCCTCGGGGCTGGTCTCGGTGCGGACGAGGATGACGTCCTCACCGCGCTCGGCCCACTCGTAGGCCTCCTCCGCCGAGAACACGGCGCGGCCCACGGCAGCACCCGGCGACGCCGCGAGGCCGGTCGCAATCACCTCGCGAGGCGCCTTCGGGTCGAACACGGGGTGCAGCAGCTCATCCAGCTGCTCGGGGTCCTGGCGTCGCAGCGCCATGCGCCGGTCGATCAGCCCCTCTGCGACCAGGTCGTGCGCGATCTTCACCATCGCCTGGCCGGTACGCTTGCCGTTGCGAGTCTGGAGGATCCAGAGTCGCCCCTGCTGCACGGTGAACTCGATGTCCTGCATGTCGCCGAAGTGGCGCTCGAGGCGTTCGCACGCTTCCAGCAGCGACCGGTACGCGAGCGGCATGCTCTCCTCGAGGGAGGGGCCGGCGTCGCCCTGCGCGGTCCCGGCGCGCACGGGCTGTGGCGTGCGGATCCCCGCCACGACGTCCTCGCCCTGCGCGTTGACCAGGTACTCGCCGGTCAGCCCGGCGGCCCCGGTGGCGGCGTTGCGGGTGAACACGACCCCGGTCGCGCAGTCCTCGCCCAGGTTGCCGAAGACCATCGCCTGCACGTTGACGGCGGTGCCCCAGTCGGCCGGGTACCGATAGCGCTCGCGGTAGACGACCGCGCGCGGATTCTGCCACGAGTTGAACACGGCCCCAACGGCGCCCCAGAGCTGCTCCCAGGGGTCGTCCGGGAAGGCCACCCCGAGCTGCGCTCGGATGGCGTCCTTGTACTCGGCGACGAGCTCACGCAGGGCCGCCGCATCCAGGTCGGTGTCCAGGTGCACGCCACGGGAGCGCTTCTTCGCCTCGAGGATGGCCTCGAAGGGGTCTTCGTCGGTCTCGCCGTCGCGCTCCATCCCCAGCACGACGTCCCCGTACATGGCGACGAAGCGGCGGTAGGAGTCGAACGCGAACCGCTCGTTGCCGGAGCGCCTCGCCAGGCCCTCGACGGTGATGTCGTTCAATCCGAGGTTGAGCACGGTGTCCATCATGCCCGGCATCGAGACCCGCGCGCCGGAGCGTACGGATACGAGCAGCGGGTTGTCGGGGTCGCCGAAGCGAGCGCCCACCACCCGTTCGATGTGGGCCACGCCCCCGCGTACCTGCGCCTCCAGCGCCGGCGGGTACTGCCGCCCGAGCGCGTAGAACGCGTTGCAGACCTCGGTGGTGATGGTGAACCCGGGCGGGACGGGGATGCCGATCGAACTCATCTCGGCGAGGCCCGCGCCCTTGCCGCCGAGCAAGTTGCGGAGTTCGCCCTGGGCATCCGAGCGCCCATCACCGAAGAGATAGACCAGCTTGTCGGACAGCGCGGGAGCTTCGGGCTGGCTTGACACGGTCACCACTGCTTACCCCCACCTCGCGAACGGTGCCGGCCACTGGACCGGCTCAGACGGCACACGTCGCGCAGGAAACTGAGGGCCGCAGTATAGCGGCGTCCCGCTCAACCGGCGCTGACGTGTTCATCGGTGTACACACCTGAGCACGCTGCCCACCGAGTCGAGGCGCCCGCACCTCGCGCGTCACGACGTGACCGTAATCTGTCAGCCCGCCCTTGAGATCGCGATGAGCGGCGGTTTCGGCACGCTTCGGAAACGTCGCATGAGCATACGCACGTGATCCAAAGCCCGCTCGCCCCGTACACTCCCGAGGCGATGCCCGACCCCCACGACGCCCCCACCATCCTCGCCGCGGTGCGGACGCGCCTCCTCCACGCCGAGTCCCTGCTCGCCCCGCGCGCGGCCCGCGAGGCGGCCTCGGCGGGCCGCGCCCGCCCCGAGCCCCTCGACCCGCTGCGCCTCGAGTACCAGCGCGACCGCGACCGCATCATCCACACGCGCGCGTTTCGCCGCCTGAAGCACAAGACGCAGGTCTTCGTCGCCCCGGACTCGGACCACGTGGTCACGCGCATGACCCACACCATCGAGGTGCAGCAGGTGGCGCGGTCGATCGCGCGCGCCCTCGGGCTCAACGAGGACCTCACGGAGGCGATCGCCCTCGGCCACGACCTGGGTCACACGCCGTTCGGGCACGCCGGCGAGGAGGCGCTCGC
>CADEHD010000328.1 GCA_902827055.1 uncultured Chloroflexota bacterium
CCTCACGGACGCCCTCTACCCCGCCTACCGAGGCGACCAGGACTCCCGGGTATCGCCTGTCGGCTATCGCACGGCAGGGGGATCGTCGGTACCGCGTCTACGAGGTGCTGGTCTCCGAGTGAGGCCAGGGCAGCCCGCGGCCTCAGACCTCGGCGCGGAGGTAGGCCGTGGCCAGCGCGTCGGCGTACTCGTTCCACAGCGAGCCGTCGTGGGCGCGAATCCACTGGATGCGCGCGTTGGGGCGCTCTTTCGTGAGCGCGTACGCCTCTTGGACCAGCTCCACGTTGGCCACCGGGCCAGTGCTGCGCCGCCACCCGAGGCGTTCCCAGCCGGCGGCCCACTTCGTGAGCGTGTCCACCACCAGCCGGCTGTCGCTGAAGACCGGGGTTATCTCGGCGTCACGGCCCGGCGCGAGGAGCCGGAGCCCCTCGATGATCGCCGTCAATTCCATCCGGTTGTTCGTCGTGGCCGGATCATGCCCGTACCGCTGTGCAAGCACCTCGCCGTCGCGGACATACACCATGCCCCAGCCGCCCGGCCCCGGGTTGCCAGAGCAGGAGCCGTCAGTGAACACGCCCGTCTGCGGCCCATCGGAAAAGCGGGCAACCACCTCCGCGGTCGTGCGGGATACCGGCCGCTGCGTCGCAGCGGGCCGTCGACGGTACGGGCCCGACGAGCCGGATCGTGCCGGCCCCGGTCGTGGCGAGATGGGCACGCGAGGACTCCAGTCTGCGGCGGCTGTCCCGACTCGAGCCAGTTACTCGAGGCTTGCGCCGTTGTACATCATGACGCCATCGCCGCTGAACACGTCGCTTTCGAGGTTCGCCAGGACCACCACGGGCTGGTCCGACACCACGATCGCGCTGCCGACCCACCCGTCAGGGAGCGACGACTCGTCCCACTGGCGGAACGTGCGCTGCCGCTCGACGACGAGTGGCGCCGAGAACAGGCCGTCCGGGAACCGCTTCGAGTAATACACGACGCGGACGTGAGCGATCGACCCGTCGAAGGTGAGGACCCGGAACCACGAGTTCCAGCCCCGCGAGTCGCCGAACGGTCCGTAGTTCTTGTTCAACACCGGCAGGACCACCTGCCGCGAGGCTTCCTCGGCCGTGAATCCGCGGTAGTCACCAAGGCGCCCATCGCTGCCCACGCGCTGGGCCACCACCGCGATCGGCTCGATCCCCTGCATCCGCACCGACCCGCGGAACGTCTCGGGGAGGAATCGGTCATCCGGGATGCAGCCGCCCGCGTTCGGCAGGCGGAGGTCGCACGTCAACGCACCCGCGATCGAGACCGTGTGCTCGATCTCCACGCGGCCGCCCGAGCCATCGTCGCCCTCGAAGAGGAGCGTGACCGAGTTCGCGGCGGCCGGCTCGGCGCTCACGATGCGGAACCGCGTCGACCACGTCGACTGGCCCTCGCTCCCGGCTCGGTCCGCGACCGGCAGGACCACCACCCGGCTGAGCCCATCCCCACCGATCCCGCCCTCGCGGAGTTCGTCGGCCGCGACGACCTCACCACGTTGACCACCGCCCTCGCCGATTGGGATCGGCGCATGGTCCGCGACGCGGGCCCCCCCGTCGCCTTCCAGTACTTCCTCTACTTCGCGGCCCGCCGCGCCCTCGCCGACGACCTATCGCTCGCGTTCGACGCCATCATCGAGGGCAACTCGATGTACATCCTCAAGCTCGCCACCCACACCTTCACCGGCTCCTTCGCCGCGTCGGAGAGTCTCCTGCAGGAGGGCCGCGACGTCATCCTCTTGAGCGCGCTGTCCGACGCATCCGCCCTCCTGACCGAGCGGTTCGGATCGGTGGAGCCCGACGCCTACACCTGGGGCGAGGTCCACGGCACGTACTTCAGCAGCGTGTGGGGCGAAGCCCTCGACGGCGGCTTCGTATCGACCGACGGCGCCGACGGCACCGTCAACGTCTCGTCCGCCGACTTCTTTGCCGACGCCGACGTCCAGATGCGCTTCGAGTCCCACGGCGGCGCCATCTACCGGATGAGCACCACGATCGGCGACGACGGCGTTCCCCGCGCCACCGTCAACTACCCGCGCGGCAACTCCGGCGATCCCGACAGCCCCCATTGGGACGACACCCTCGCCGACTGGGTCGACGGCAACTACCGTCCGATCCCGTTCCGCGCC
>CADEHD010000329.1 GCA_902827055.1 uncultured Chloroflexota bacterium
GTCGACGGCGGGCCGGCCGCCTACTTCTCGCGCCTCCCGGTCGCGGAGGTCGCCGCAGCCATCGGGGCCGCCGGAGTGCCGGCCCAGGTTTCCAACACGGCGGGGACGTACATCTGCAACGGGGTCACCTACGTGGTCCAGCACCACCTCGCGACCACCGGACGCGACCTGCCCAGCGGCTTCATCCACCTTCCGTTCCTGCCCGTGCAGGCGGCGACGAAGCCGCCCGGCACCCCGTCGATGGCGCTCGAGACGCAGGTGACAGGTGTTCGCGCCGCCATCGAGTCGATCCGCGGACTCGTCGAGGCGCGTCCGGCGCGCAGGCGCAGGACAACCGCACGTGCCTGAACCCACGCCGCTCGAGCTGCTCACGTTCGCGTTGGCCCTCGCGGACACCGCCGACCGGGTGACGATGCGCTACTACCGGGCCGCCGACATCGAGGTGCGCGCCAAGGCCGATCGCACCCTCGTCACCCGCGCCGATCTCGAGGTGGAGGCCGCGCTCTCCGAGGCCATTGGCACCCGATTCCCGACCCACGCAGTACTCGGTGAAGAGGCCGGGCTTCGCGGTGGACCGCACGCACCGGTGCGCTGGGTCATCGACCCGATCGACGGCACCCACTCCTACGCGCGCGGCATCCCCGTCTGGGCCACGCTGGTCGCGGCCGAGGTCGCGGGCCACCTCACCGTGGGTGTCGCCTCGGCGCCCGCCCTGGGCACCCGCTGGTGGGCCGCGCGAGGCCTCGGCGCCTACCGCGCCCCGATCCCCTTTGCCGGCAAGCCCCTGGAGGGAGAGCGCATCCACGTATCGTCCGTGGCGCGCCTCGAGGAGGCGCAGGTCCTCTACGGCTCGTACGACCTCACCATGGACGCCTGGGGCGGGCGGGCCGACGCCCTGCTGCGCGCCGCCTGGCGCACGCGCGGCTTCTCCGACTTCTGGGGGCACGCGCTGGTAGCCGAGGGTTCGGCGGAGGCGATGCTCGAGGGTGACATCAGCCCGTGGGACATCGCGGCGATGCTCGTGATCGTCGAGGAGGCGGGCGGCCGGCTGACGGACATCGCGGGCAACCCCACGATCGAGGCCGGACACTCCATCACGTCGAACGGCGCGCTCCACGAGGAGCTGCTGGCGCGCCTGCGCACCTGACGCGCGACCCACATCACGCGCCGCCCGACTCGCCTCGCGGGCTGGTTACTCGCCGCCGACGGCAGCCGACATCGGCGTGGACGGCGCCACGACGGCGAACTCGTTCGCCTGCTGGCTCGGGCGAAGCTCGACCTGCCAGCCCTCGGCGCTCGGCAGTCGCAGGTAGTGATCGCCGGCCTCGAGCTGCAGGTCACGGTCCGTGGCGAGGTGCGCGCGGAGCGCGTGGCCCTCGGTCGGTGCAGGCTCGATGCGAAGCATCGCCCGGCCGAGCAGGCGCCCGCCAAGCTCGTCGTAGACCTCGACGTGCAGGTTCCCGGGAGCAACGGTCAGCGTTGACATGCGGCATCCCTCTCTGTGACGACCCACCGCCGCGCGCGGTGCTGGGCCTGGACAGGTGCGCCGCCGCGGCGTCGTCACGCCTCGACGCTAGCCCCCTCATGTTTCGAACGCGTGAACGGGTACCGCAGCTGGCCCCAGAGGCTGTCCGGCACCACGTCACCGACCAGTCCGAAGACGGTCGGCTGCACGCCCTTCGGCATGTAGTACGTACCGAAGACGTGGTCGATGACCGCGAACAGCCCGGCGAAGTTCGTGTCGATCGCCGCCTCCTCGGTGGTGTGGTGCCAGCGATGGAATACCGGGCTCGCGATGACATGACGTAACGGCCCGAACGTCCACGAAAGGTTCGCGTGCAACATGAGCGCGTACAGCGTCAGCACGGGCATGAAGCTCGCGACCACCGTCCCGGAGAATCCGAGCGCCACGAGTGGGAGCGCGACGATCACGTTCGAGATCACATCGTTGAGCGGATGCACGCGCGCCGACGCGAGCCAGTCGACCTGCTTCGAAGAGTGGTGGATGGCATGGATGCGCCAGAGCGGCCCCAGGGCGTGGAACGCCCGATGCGACCAGTACCCCATTAAGTCGCCGAGGAACAGCAGCCCCAGGAGCTGGAACGCGACGGGCTGGCG
>CADEHD010000330.1 GCA_902827055.1 uncultured Chloroflexota bacterium
CCAGGCGTGAGCGTGAGGCCGAGGCCGCCACGCGTCCGCGTCACGGAGTGACGGCGGGCGCCTCCCCCTCGGTGATGACGTGTGTCACGAGGAGTTGATCGACCGCATCCCGACGGCGAATACCGACCTCGATGGCGCGCACCCACGTGCCGCCGGGAGGCACCTCGTACGTCTCGCCCGTGCACAGGCAGCGAATCATGAGGGCAGGCTCGGCGTGGTGGGGGCTCGGGAGGTGCGGCGCGGACCAGAAGCGCAGCGCCCGCTCCGAGCGATTGCGCACCGCCACCACGACCACCTCGGGCCGGTCGAACTCCACACGCAGGGTGCCGCCGACGACCGCCGGACCGAGGGCCGGGGGTGAACTCGCGCCGTACGAGGCCAGCTCGGTCGGGGACTGTCCTGCCGCCAGTCGGTGAACCGAGGCCTCGGCGGGGAAGTCCTTCGGCAGCACGAACCGCAGCTGCACCTCGCCCCCGCGCTCGGGACTCGGGCCTGGGGCACCGCACGCGGGCACCGCAATGGCAAGCAACATCGCGAGGAGGCGCCAGGCATGCCGCGCCTGCCTCACCACAACGTCAGAGGGCCCCAGCGGGGCCCTCGTCAGTGACTGCACGTGCCAGTCGCCTAGCTGCGCGATCCCTCGATCTTGGTGTCGGAGCGGGCGCCCCACTCCTCCCAGGAGCCGTCGTAGACCGCGACGTTCTGGTAGCCAATGAGGTGCTTCAGGACGAACCACGCGTGTGCCGCGCGGATGCCGGACTGACAGTACGTGAAGATCGTCTGGTCATCGGCGGCCTTGATGCCGGCGGTGTCGTAGAGCTTCCGGAGTTCGTCGACCGGCAGGAACTCGCCCGACTTTGCGACGGCGTCGCTGTAGGCCACGTTCAGCGCACCCGGGACGTGCCCGCCGCTCTTGGCCGGCGCGCGGAGGTCGCGACCCGTGTACTCGTCGGCCGTGCGCGAGTCGCACACGATCTTCGAGGGGTCACCGACGGCCTTCACCATCTGCTCCATGTTCACGACGATGGCCGAGTTCGGCTGCGTCGCGAACGCGTACTGCGTAGCCGCCCGGGTGCTCGCCTCCGTGGAGACCGGCTTGTTCGCGGCGGCCCAGGCCGTCCACGTGCCGTTCAGAACGCGCGTGTCCTTGTGCCCGTAGACATCGAGGCTCCACGTCACGCGAGTCGACCACAGGCTGCCCTGGTCGTCGTAGAGGACGATCGTGTCGGTGGGCTTGATGCCCGCCTTCCCAAGCGCCGTGGCGATCTGGTCCGCCGCTGCAAGCTCGGTGATGTCGCCCTGCTTCTGGTTGAACTCGGACGTCGCGATCCACACCGCGCCGGGGATGTGCCCGGCGTCGTACTTCTCCTTCGTGCGCAGGTCGATGGACACCACGCTCGGGTCCGACGTCTTTCCGGCGAGCCAGTCGACGCTGACCACCTTGTCGGCGGTCGGGCGGAGGTTCGTGCTTGCCGCCTTCGGCTGCGCGGCCGTGGTCGCGGCCGCCTTCGGCGCCTGCTCGCCGCTGGAGTCACCACCGGCGCTGCAACCGACAGCCGCGACGGCGATACCTGCCGCCATGAGGAGTGCTGCGATCTTCACTGGATTCCCACTTCCCTCTGAGCCTGGAACGCCCGCTTACGAGTCCTTGAACAGGCGAATGACCCACTCGCCGTCGCGGACCTCGTCGATCTCGACGCCGTAGCCGCGCTTCATCGCCTCGGGCGGGATCGTCGAGAGCGCGGGTGGGTGATCGGTGAGCACATCGAGGGCCTGGACGCCAGGCTGCACCTCGTCGAGCTCCTTGTTTGTCCGGAGCATCGGGTACGGGCAGATCTCACCCCGCACATCGAGCACCGGGACCGTGACAGCCTCCGTCATACGAAACTCCCTCTCGATCCGATGCAGCTGTGGACGACTAGCGCCCGGGCTGGTCATCGCGCGGTGCACCCTTCGGACGAAGGGTGACGCGCCAACCAGCCTCATCATCACGCCGAAACGACGACCGCACGCCCCGGAGGGCGGCTGTCGGCACGACGTACTTCACCACCAGGTCGTCGGACGTCGTTACATCCAGGGCCTCGCCCCGGGCCGCGCGGTCGATCGCGCCC
>CADEHD010000331.1 GCA_902827055.1 uncultured Chloroflexota bacterium
GAGGGGTTGCAGCGCGGCCTTGGCAACATCGGCCAGATGCGACTCGGGATGGCCGCGCGCGCTGCCGGGCTCGCGATGTGGACGGCCGACTTCACGCGCAGGCAGATCACGCAGCCTCACCGCGGCGGCGGCAGCCTCAGCGATCGCGAGCAGGTGCGCTGGCTCTTCGGCAACATGCTGATGGAGGTCTACGCCGCGCGCAGCGTCCTCTACCGCACGGCCCGCCTCGCCGAGGACGGCGTGGACGTGATGAACGAGGGCGCGATCGCCAAGGTCATCACTACCGAGACGGCCGGACGCGTCGTCGATACGGCGGTGCAGCTCACGGGCGGCCAGGCGCTCATCGAGGGGCACCCGCTCGAGGCACTCTACCGGCAGGTGCGGTCGCTCCGGCTCGCCGAGGGCGCCTCCGACCTCTTGCGGCTCAACGTGGCCCGCGGCCTCCTCGAGTTCCAGGCAGGCCGCGTCTAGGCGCGGCCGCGACGCCCGGCTACTCCGAGCGTCGTAGAATCACGTGGCCCCGCTGGTCCGAGGAAAGGCGTTTCCCATGGCTGCCCTGCACGTCTACTGCCCACGGTGCGCGACCGAACTGCAAGCGAAGCTAGACGGCGGGCGCGAACGCCCGGCCTGCCCCTCCTGCGGGTACATCGACTTCGGCACGTTCTCGATCGGCGCGGCAGGTGTCGTCATCCGCGACAACCGGGCGCTCCTCGTGCAGCGTGGATGGGATCCCGGCAAGGGCTCCTGGCAGATCCCCGGCGGCTACGTCGAGCACGACGAACCGATCATCCCGGCTGTCGAGCGTGAGGCGCTCGAGGAGGCGGGGATCGTCGCGAAGGTGCGCGACGTGATCGCGTTCCGCCATTCGGTGGCGGGCGCGGCGCGGACCGCGAGCACGAACATCTACGTCGTGTTCCGCCTCGAGGAGGTCGAGCAGCGCGATCCGGTGTTCGACGGCGACGAGATCACCGGTGCGGGCTTCTACAGTCTCGACGACATGGCGAACATGGAGCGCGTCCAGAACATCTCGATCTGGGCGATCCAGAAGGCGCTCGCGGCGCCTCCCCACCTGGGACTCCACCCCGAGCTGGACGCGATGCCGAACATGGCCGGCGGATTCACGATGTTCGGCGTGCGGCACGACTAGACGCGGTCGACAGTCAGCGGTCTTCGCGTCGACTTGACGCCCGGATCGGTCACGCTACAGTCCATGCAGCCGTCCTCGGCCCACTCTTGAGCGGAGCGGGCGTGCGCCCCGGCGCGGGATCGGCAGGACGAATCGCCTTGCGGCAGGCGCACCGTCCATGCTCGGCGAGTCTCTCCCACACCTACATCGAAGGCGCGGCGTGGCCGCGCGCCTGACCGATCCTGCCGCCGCCGACGGCGACAGGTCGAGGGGGCATCCGTGGCCCGATTCCGTGCAGCGACTCCGGGTGCGCGCCTCGCGTTCCCGCCCCTCGACCGCTGGCATGCCCTCGCCGCGACAGCGCTCGCGTTGCTCGGGCTCCCGTTCGTCCCGGTCGTGCTCACGACCATTTCTGGAGTGCTGGCACTGCCGGCTGCCGGACCCGGCACCGATGAGCTGGCGCGGGCCGCGGGCGGCACGCTGATCACAGCCCTGGCCGCGACGCTCGTGGGGGCGATGTTCGGCATCCCCGTGGCCGAGGCGATCGCGCACTCCCGAGGCGCGCTCGGCGCGCTCTTGCGCGTCGGCGCCCTGCTCCCGCTCGCGGTGCCGCCGCTGTCGTACGGCCTTGGCGTGCGGCGCCTCGTCGAGGTCGCCGGCCTCGCCCCCGTGCTCCTCGACGACGCGTCCGGCGCGCTGGCACTGCTGCCGGTGGTCCTCGCGCATTCCTGCGTTACGGTCGCGATCGTCGTGGCCGCGTGGGAGTACGCACGCTTGCCGCGCGGGCACGCCGAGCGCGCTGCTCGCGAGGACGCCGCGCTCACCCTCGGTGCCTCCACGCTCGCACGAGTGCGGCATGCGGACCCGGCCGGAGCGGCGACGGGTCTCCGCATCGGCCTGTCGCTGGCACTCCTCCACAGCCTCGTATCGGCGGCCGCCCCGCTGGCCTTCCCCTCCGCCCCCCCCTACCGCCTCC
>CADEHD010000332.1 GCA_902827055.1 uncultured Chloroflexota bacterium
GGCGACCTCGCGGCAGCCGTCGCGCGCTACGAGGCCGCGCTCGCGCTCGACCCCGAGCATGCACGAGCGGCGAGTGGGCTGGCGGCCGTACTGCTCGATCAGGGCGATGTCGCTCGTGCGGCCTCGACGCTTGCGCCGGTGGCCGCGTACAGCCGCGACGCCGAGGTGAAGCGGCTCGCCGCACGGATTCGCCTGCACGAGGCGGCGGCCGGTGCCGATCGCGCGGCCCTCGAGGCGCAGGTCGCGGCAAACGTCGGCGACGCACGGGCGCACTACGACCTCGGCGCGGTGCTCGTGGCGGCCGGCGAGTGGGACGCGGGCCTCGAGCACCTGCTGGAGGCGGTGCGGATCGAGCGGACACTGGACGGCGATGGTCCGCGTCAGCGGCTGCTCGACGCCCTCGAGGTCCTGGGAACCGATGACCCGCGGTCGCGGGAGTACCGGGCCCTGCTCGCGAACGTGCTGTTCTAAGGCGGGCTCTCGCCTCCGTGCCGGCTCGGTGCCCGCTCCGTGGAGCGCTGACGGGCTAGAAGAACTGGGGCGACCAGGGCGCACGGTCGGCGGCGAACAGCGCGTCGGCGCGGGCGAGCGCGCCCGCTGCGCGCTCCTCGACGCGACCGGCGCGAGCGAGGGCGCTCAGCCGGGTGCCGCCGAAGTAGGCCGCCGCGAGGCTCGAGGCGGGGAGTACGAGGTCGGGCGTGGTCGCTGCGGGGCGAGCGCGGCCGCCCTCGGTGGACGCCTCGAGTCGGATGACCGGCGCGTTCCACGGGCAGAAGTCGTCCCGAACCTCCATGACCAGCGCTCCCTCGGCGGCGTACGCGCGCCCCTCGAGGGCTGCCACCACGTCAACGAGGCGGAGCCAGATCGCGTCGCGGCGGCGGCGCTTCAGGCGGCGCACGTCGGCGAGCATCAGCGGCAGGGGATCGTCGAGCGGTCGGTGCGCCGCGGTGATCGTGCGCGAGAGGTCGAGGTCCAGCAGGAAGCGCCAGAGCTCCGCGTGCGCGGCGTCCGTCGCTGCGATCGCCTCGACGACCTCGATCTCGTTGCCGGGGAGTCCGTCCGGCCAGCGCTGCTTCACCCGGTAGAGGGCGTAGCCCTCGGTGCGTCCGCCTGCCTCGGCGGACGCGAAGAACAGCCCCGAGGCGTCGCCGCGGCGATGGGGCAGGTCGCGCAGGCGGTCGTTCCACAGCCGCTCGTCGCGGGCCGTCATCCCGACGTGGGACGCGCGAGCGCGCTCCCAGACGGCCGGGAAGTGCGCGCGCGCGTACGCCTCGTCTACCAGGCGCACGGCGCCCTGCGGCGCCGGGGCGTGGGCAAGGCGGCCGAACGGGCGCTCGATCTCCCAGTCGTCATCCTCGATGGCGAGGCCGTAACCGAACCGGGGGTAGATGAGCGACTCGGACGCCCAGAGGCTCGCCAGCGGCTCGGCGCGCTCGTGGGCGGTGGTGAGCAGGCCGCGCATCAACTCGGTGAGGATCCCCCTCCGCCGGTGCGAGGGGCTGACGGCGACCATCGTGACCCCGGCTGTGGGCACGGCATTGCCGCCCGGGACCGTCGTTTCGAGGGCGATCGCTCCGGAGGTGGCGACGAGGTCGTCGCCGTCGAAGGCGGCAAGCGTGCGGGCGAAATCGATGGTTACTTCCCAGTGGGTGGTGGTCTCCGC
Organism: uncultured Chloroflexota bacterium; assembly: GCA_902827055.1. Taxonomy (GTDB): domain Bacteria; phylum Chloroflexota; class Dehalococcoidia; order UBA2979; family UBA2979; genus RBC038. Next base: position 1,664 of record CADEHD010000332.1, read on the forward strand.
GTCGGGGATGTAACCGAACCCGGCACCCATCGCGCGGTGGAACGCGGGCAGCTCGTCCGCCTCGATGGGGCGCGTCGATATGGTCACTGCTGCCTCCCGGCGTACGTACAAAGCTTATGATGCGGCTGCAGCCAGGAGGTCCCGATGGCGACAGTGACGCTGACCGGACATCTCGGATCGATGGGCACGATCGACGAGCGTGTAGCCGAGGCGCTGGGCTACGCGCTGATCGACCGCGAGCTCCTCGTGGAGGCCGCGCAGTCCCTCGGCTGGAGCGAGGACGACGTGCACGCCTTCGATGAGCGCACGCGCGGCCAGGGTGGCCGCCTCACGCGGCTGTTGCGCAGCTTCGTGGAGCACTCGCCCTCCGCGGTGGGGGACGGCGAGGGCCTGAGCCTGCTTGCCGCCACGTACGGCGAGACCGCGGCGGCGGGCCTC
>CADEHD010000333.1 GCA_902827055.1 uncultured Chloroflexota bacterium
ACGACGCGCGCGAACAGCGGCAGGGCCACGGCCGAGGGCAGCGTGAACCCCAGCAACGCCACGACGCCACCGAGCAGGCCACCGCGCAGCATCCCGATGCCGATCCCAACCTGGCTGCTCGCGGGACCGGGGAGGAACTGGCACAGCGCCACGAGGTCGGCGTAGGCGGCCTCGGAGAGCCAGCGCCGGCGCTCGACGTACTCGGCTCGGAAGTACCCGAGGTGCGCGACCGGCCCGCCGAACGACGTCAGCCCGAGCCTCGTCGAGACCAGCGCGATCTCCATGAGGGCTCCCGGCCACCCTCGCCGTGGGTCGGCGCCAGCCTCGGCCCCCACGATGCCGGGACGTTCCACGTGCCACCTCGCGCTCACGTCTGCCGGGATTCCCGGGGACGTGCCTCGTGCCCCGACGCCGCGCACCCGAGGGTACCCGGCCCCTGCCGCGAGCGTGCGACGGCACGTAGGCTGGTGACATCGCGTCCGCGCTATGCGGGGTCGATGCGGAGGGAGCCGGCGGGTGTGGAGTCGACGGGCCCTGCTTGCCTACGCCGGCGCGATCGCGCTCGTCCTCGTGGCCACCGTGCTGCTGCCAGCACTCGGCGCGTTCCCTCCGCGCACGCTGGGTCTCGCGCCCAGCGACCTCCGGGAGGGGCACGTCGTCGAGGTGACCGAGCGCACCACGATCCCGACGCCCGGCGGCGACGTGGTGGTCGAGCGGTTCGCCGTACGCGTCGAGGGACGCCTCGTCGAGGTCCAGCGGACCAGCCAGGCCGGCGCCGCCGGCACCCTCGAGCTGTTGCCCGGCGATGCGGTGCTCGTCCTCGCTTCTCCCGGTCCGGAGGGGACCACGTACGGCATCCGCGACCGCGTGCGCCGCGTGCCCGTGATGCAGCTGGCGTTCATCTTCGGATTGCTCGTGGTGGTGGTGGGTGGCTGGCATGGCGCCATCTCGCTGATCGGCCTCGGGGCGACCGTGTTGGTGGTGGGCCGCTTCATCGTCCCGGCGATCCTCGCGGGGTACGACCCGTTGCTGGTCTGTGTCGTCGGGGCGCTCGTGATCATGGCCGCCAGCCTGACGCTCGGCCACGGTCCGGGCCGCCGAACCTGGATCGCGCTCGCCTCGACGGCGATCGCTCTCGCGCTTGGCGGCGTGTTCTCGGCGTGGGCCGTGGACTTCGCGAGGCTCACCGGGCTCACCGAGGACAGCGCCACCCTCCAGCAGCTCGCCGGCAACCTCGACGTGCGCGGGCTGCTGCTCGGCGGGATCATCCTGGGCGCCGTTGGTGTGCTCGATGACGTCACGACCACGCAGTCAGCGACCGTCTTCGAGCTCCACGCGGCCAACCCGGGGCTGCGCGCCACTGAGTTGTTCGTCCGCGGGATGAACGTCGGCCGGGAGCACATCGCGGCGACGACGAACACGCTGCTCCTGGCGTACGCAGGGTCCGGGCTCCCGCTGCTCGTCATCCTCGCGGCGCAGGACCTGTCCCCGAGTGTGCTCCTCTCGTTCGACGCGCTCGCGACTGAGCTGGTGCGCACCCTGGCAGGCAGCACCGCGATCGTCGCTGCCGTCCCGATCACGACGGGCCTCGCCGCGCTGGCCGCGGCGCGAGGTGGGAACGCCGGCCCGACGCAGAGTCAGCGCCCGGCACCGGCCGCGGAGGTCGATCCCCCGACTACGCCTCGGGCGGCGCGCTAGAGGTCGAGGCGGCGGCGCGGGCTGTGCGCAACACCTCGAGGAGCTCCCGGGCGCGCCCATCACGAGCCACCCCCTCCAGGGGCAGGCGCGCACGGCGCTGCCAGTTCGGATGCTCCAGCGTCGTCCCCGGGAGGTTCTGCGCGTCGACCGCCCCCATGAGGTCGTCCAGGCTGACGAGGACGACATCCGCCGCGCTCCGCCCGAGGTAGTCGAGGCCGGCGCGCAGCATCGCATCGGCTCCGGAGTCGGCTTCGGCGACCGATCGGGGCACGCCGAGGAACCGCGCCAGTGCCGCGACCTCGGCGGCTCGCCCCTCGTGCGTGGTCGCGGTGTCCGTCGCGAACCCCACGCGC
>CADEHD010000334.1 GCA_902827055.1 uncultured Chloroflexota bacterium
AACGTGTCGCCGAGGGCCAGCGTGTGGGCCGCTCGGGCAACACCGGGCAGTCCACCGGCCCACACGTGCACATCCAGGCGACGACCGGCGACCACACCGTGGCGCTGCTGCAGGCGGTGGATCCCTTGTCCTTCCTCACCCTCGTCGCGGCGCGCGGGGCAGCCGCCGCGCCCGCTGAACCCGCGCCCCCGCGCCGATCGCCGGCGCTCTTGAAGGCGATGCAGGCGCAGGGCCTTGCCCGGGCGCTCGCTGCAGGAGGCATCGACGGACTGCAGGCGCTCTCGGGCGTCATCGATGAGCTCGTCGGCGAGCTCGAGGCACAGGAGGCCTGATGAAGTACGAACTGAAGGTTGGCCCGGAGCTCTTCTGGGCTGTCGTGATCACCGTGGTGCTCGCGGTGGCGCAGGTGTTCCTGACGTTCGAACCAAGCGAGATCACGGACTGGCGGCTGTGGGCGGTGTCGCTCTCGGGCGGCGTCGTGCGCGCGGCGGCCGGCGCCGTCATCGGCTACTTCGGCGCTCGCGCCGGCTAGGGAAGGAAACCCCAATGGTCCAGGTGATCGAGCGCACTCTGAGCAAGGTCCCGACGCGGCACCCGGTCGTTCCTGACCGCGCCACGCCGCTCGGCGAGCAGCAGCGCGAGTACCAGCTGCAGCGAGGGCTCTACGTCCTCGAGCGCGGCGAGCGGTTCGCGGTTCCCGTCGACCGCATGGACACGCCCGACGTGTACCTCGGGCGCGAGTTCTGGCGTCGTGACCGTGCCCACGGCACGCATCGCGTCGGCGTGAAGTTCGCGCCGGCGCAGACGGACGCACATCGCAGGGCGCTCGCGTGGCTGCGTGACCACGTCGACGACCGCATCCCGCACTGGTACTACCTCGCGGTGCTCGGGCACGACCTGCACGTCTCGACCTTCGCGAACCTCTACGGTCGCCACCAGCACGTCGGCTGGGCGGACCCGTTCACGCAGGCGATCTCCGGTCCCCTCGACCCCACCTTCGAGGTGGCCCCGTGGCACCCGCTGCACGTCGCGCGCCTCGATGGTGAGAGCATCGAGGACTGGCGCGTGCGCGGCCTGCTGCTCAACGGCAACGTGCCGCACGGCTTCGAGGAGACTCTCGGGCTGCTGTCGTCCGGCAAGGTGACGGCAGCGTTCGTCTCCGAGGAGATCGACGAGCTCGTCTCGACCACCGGCACCGAGTACGCGGACTTCGACTTCCACGAGGTGGGCACGTCGTCGACCGCTGAGTCGAACGCGCACACCGCGCTCCAGACCACCTCGGGCATCGCCCGCGCAACCGGAACGCCGACCGACGCGGACCCGATCTACCGCAACGTCGCGACCATCACCGCCGACACCACGGAGACGTGGCAGGAGCACGGCATCTTCAACAACTCGACGAGCGTCGCGATGATGGACCGCTCGCTCACGGGCGGGCAGTCGGTCGTGTCGAGCGACCAGGTCGCTTACACATATGAGCTAACTAAGGCTGCCGAGGCGTAGGCACCGTACGATGCTACAATGGGGGCCGATAGGAGGCTCCCATTGCCCTTGCTCGCGAACGTAGAAGCTAAGCAGTGTGTGGTGTGCGGTGGGTCGTTTGAGGTTGGTGGACGTGGTAGGCCGAAGCGGGCGCAGCGGTTCTGTTCAAACGTCTGCTCTGGCCGAGCACGCTACCGCACGGGCCGCACAGCCAACACACTCACTGATGCGGAGGCCGCGTACATCGCTGGCTTCATTGACGCCGATGGGTCATTCATCATTCACGGGAGATACGACGGGTCTGACTCGCTCGCGTTTCGCGTGTCGGCAGGCGGGACCAAAGCGTCCGTCTTCCATTGGATGGCTGAGGTCACTGGCGTCGGTGTCGTCTCGAAGGCTCGTCGTGCGCAGAACCCCCGCCATCGGGACTACTACCAGTGGCACGCGAACGGCGACGCGGCCCTTTCGCTGGCTCGCCAACTTCTGCCGTACCTCATCCTCAAGCGCGAGCAGTGCGAGCTCGGCATCGCGTTTCAGGAGCGCCTGCGCACCCCCGCCCTCAAGGCGG
>CADEHD010000335.1 GCA_902827055.1 uncultured Chloroflexota bacterium
TCTTCCGCAAGGTGGCGGCCCGGCTCGAGGCGTTCGCGAACTCGCTCTCCGGGAGCAACGGGATGCGCGTCGAGACCCGCATCGTCGCACCCGCCCCCGGGGCAGCGCCGTCACCCCCTGGCGTTCCACCCGAGCCCCCACCCGAGCCACCCATCGGCGTGGAGTGGGCGTTCTGACCACCGCCACAATCAGCCCGGCACGCCCGCTCGTCACACTCGATTTCGACGGGGTGATCTGTTCGCCGTTCTTCGGCGTCAACCTCGGCATCCACCGTGAGTTCGTGGAGGACAACGCACCGCCGGAGCCCGCGCGCGTCCCGCCTCCCTGGTTGAGCACCCTCGTCGACCATGCGCGCTTCGACCTGCGCCGACCGCTTCCCGATGCCGCCACCGGCCTGCAGGCCCTGGCGAACGTCGCTCGCGTCGTGATCGTGACGGGCCGGCGTACCACCCCGGCAGGCTGGCTGCGCCGCCACCACCTCGACGGCTACATCGAGTCGATCACGATCAACGACGGCCCCCGCCGCAGCGCGCACTTCAAGCTCGCCGCGCTCGAGGCCATCCGCCCGCTCGCCCACGTCGACGACGACCCACGCACCGTGCAGTTGCTCGCACGCCGCACCGGCGTCGACATCTACGTCCGAGACTGGCCGCGCAACCGCAACCTGCCCTACGCAACCCGCGTCACGAGGATCGCCACGCTCCACGATCTCGCCGCCCGGCTCCGCGCCCTGCCGCGAGCTGCCGCATTACAGATGGACCCACGCTGACGTACGCGTTAGAGTACGGGCCGAACCCTCACCCTCGGCGGGAGGCACGATGTCGGTCCTGACGAGACTCTTCTCAGCGGAACTGCTCGCTCCGCTCCGATACAAGAACTACTTCCTGCTCTGGTCAGGTCAGGGCGCGCACGCGTTCGCGCTCTGGGGCGAGCAGATCGCGCGCCCCTTCCTCGTCTTCTTCCTTGTCGAGGGGAAAGAGGCGCAGGCTGTCGCGCTGGGCGGCGTGATCGCGGTCCGCACTTTGCCGCAGCTCTTCTTCGGCGTCTTCGCCGGAGTCATCAGTGACTGGTTCGACCATCGGAAGATCCTGCTCTTCACGAAGGTCGGCGTTGTCGTCCTCAGCATCGTGTTCGCCGGCCTGCTCGTCTTCGAGATGATGGAGATGTGGCACGTCTACGCTTTCTCCTTCATCCGCGGCTCGATGATGGCGTTCGACCAGCCCGCTCGCCAGGCCATGATCGCGAACATCGTCCCCGAGACTCAGATGACGCGCGCCGTGGCGCTCATGAGCGCCACCCAGAACATCATGCGCATTGTCGGCGCCTCAGCCGGTGGATTCGCCGTGGCAGTCCTCGGCCTGACCGGGACTTTCGTAGCGATCGCACTCATCTACACCGGCGCCGTGATGGCGACCTGGTTCATCAACGTGCCGTTCCAGAAGAAGCCGGCCGAGAGCGGCGCCCGTGCCATGGCCGCCGGGCTCGTCGAGGGTGCGCGGTACGCCTGGAACGCCAAGCCCATCCGCGGCATCCTCCTGATGTCGCTCGTCTACTTCACGTTCGGCATGTCGTACATCCAGGTCTTCGCGCCGATCTTCGCCAACGAGGTCATCACCTTCCAGGGCGCTCCGATCGGCAGCGGGGGCCTCGGCATCATGACGGCCCTCACCGGCGCGGGCGCTCTGCTCGGCGCCGTCGTGGTCGCTTCGCGGCAGCCGACGCGCGTGGGACTCCTGCTCCCCATCGTTGTCATGGGCTTCGGAGGGATGCTGATCGCCTTCTCCGCGGCCACGTATCTTTCCGGCATCGCCGGGCTCGTCGTCCCGTTCGTCCTCCTCGGCGCGACGGGCATCCTCCAGACCGCGTACTTCTCGATGAGCAACGCCGCGCTCCTCGCTGCCGCTCCACCCGAGATGCGGGGGCGCGTCATCAGCCTGCTGTCGCTGGACCGCGCGATGGTCACCCTCGGAGCCTCCGGCGCCGGGTTCCTGACTGCTGCCATGGGTGTGCAGCTGGCCCAGATCCTGTACGGAGCCATTTGCGTC
>CADEHD010000336.1 GCA_902827055.1 uncultured Chloroflexota bacterium
GTTGCCGGCGCAAGCCGGGGCATCGGCGCGGACATCGCGAGGTACCTCGCGAAGGCCGGGGCGAAGGTCGCTGTGGCGGCTCGCACCGAGGTACAGCAGGACCCCCGACTCCCCGGCACCATTCACTCGGTAGTCCAGGAGATCAAGGACGCCGGCGGCGATGCCATCCCGGTGGTGCTGAACCTCCGAGATCCAGAGAGCATCGCTGCGAGCGTGAAGACCACCGCCGAGCACTTCGGCAAGCTCGACATCGTCGTGAACAACGCGGCCATCTTCGTACCCGGCACCATCGAGACGGTCCAACCGCGCCACATCGACCTGAGCTTCTCCGTCAATGTCATGGGCGTGATCCTGATGATGCGCGAGGCGATTCCCCACCTACGCGCCGCCGGAGGCGGACACATCATCAACCTCTCCTCGCGCGGGGCGATTCCCCCGGGCCCCGGCCCCTACGACACGGCAGTCCGCCGCGGCGGAGACATCTTCTACGGCCCGCAGAAGTCGCTCATCGAGCACTTCTCGCAGGCACAGGGTCGCCTCTACCAGAGCGAGGGCATCTCGGTGAACGTGCTGTCACCCAACGGTCGGATCAAGACGCCGGGCAACCTCATGGCCGAGAACGATCGCGACAACCCGAATCTCGACTTCGATGTCGCCGACAACATGGGCAAGGCGGCCGTCTGGATCTGCGAACAGCCCGCGACCGCCCTCAATGGGGCGATCCTCTACGACGACCTCCTCGTGCAGGAGAAGGGCCTCTAGCGGGCGCGCCCCGAGGCCTGCCGCATCACCCTCGTCCGCCCGCGGCCTGCGCCGCGGGCGGCTGCAGCTCACCCCCGGCCGCGAGGGCATACCAGCGCACCCGCGCGTGCAGCCCGTCCTCGCCATCGAAGTGGCGCAGCACGCCCTCGGTCTCTTCATCGACCTCGACGGTCTCGGGGGCGGTCACGCCGTCTCCGTACCCGAGCTTCCAGCCGAGGCGCCGCGCGTGGTACACGACCAGGCCGACCGCCGACCCCTCGCGGTCATGGTGGTGCGCCGCAGCCTCGACGATTGCCGGGGGGAGGCCCCAGCGCGTGGCGAGGCGCTCGCCGGTGACGAGGTGTGTCGCTCCGAAGATGCGTCGCTCTGCCGCCGCCACCGATGCCCCAGCCTTCGCGAGGTCGATCACCCGGCGATAGCGGAACGGGTTCTCGGAGACCAGCGCCAGCCGCCCGAGGTCGTGGAGGAACCCGGCCGTGAAACTCACACCGGCTGGGAGGTCGCGCCCCACCAGGTACTCGGTGAGCAGCCCCGTCACCACGCAGTGCTCCCAGAACGCACCGACCTCGATCCAGCTCTCCTGCAGTCGGGCGTCGAACTGAGACCGCATGAGGGACGACACGGCGATGTGCCGGGCCTGCTGCGCTCCGATGCGGACGACGGCCTCGCGCACCGAGGCGATGGGCCGGACGGGCGCCGAAGCCGCTGAATTCGCGGCGGCGAGCGCCGAGACGGTGAGCGCGGGGTCCGCGGTGAACACCTGCACAAAGTCCTGGACGGTCGCGTCCGGATTGTGGAGCAGCAGCATCGCGCGCGCCCGGGCGCCCGGCAGAATGGGCAAGTCGTTGCTGGAGCGGAGCGCCATGCGACCCCCGGGTACACGGCTCGAATCTGCGTGCTCGCGGCCGGTCCCTTAATCGTCGACCGCGGGCATCCCCTCACGCAGGGTGCACGCCCACCGAGGTGTGACAGGCCCGCGTACGATGCCCCTCCCAACGACCGCAGGAGGACCACTTGACCGCAGACCCGACCCCGCCCAGCACGGCTCCCGTTCGATTCGTCGACCACCTGGGATTCCGCACGGTGGAATCGACCCCCGAGCGGGCGGTCATCGAGATCGCGGTCGAGGACCGGCATCGGAGCCCACGGGGGCTGATGCACGGGGGCGCTCTCTTGGCGCTCGCGGACGTGGCCGCGACGGCGCTCGCGATGCGCTCGAACTCGGTGGAGGCGGGAGGCGACGGACGACCGATGGCAGTGATCGACGTGCACG
>CADEHD010000337.1 GCA_902827055.1 uncultured Chloroflexota bacterium
TGACCTCCACGCGAAGCACATCTACGCCCTCGGTCCAGACGCCGAGGACATCCAGGTCGTCGATTGCATCGAGTTCACGGACTGGTTCAACTTCCGTTACCTCGACGTGGGCTACGACATCGCGTTCCTGGCGATGGACCTCGAGGCCCGTGGATTCGCCGACCTCGGTGACGAGTTCGCCGGGCGCTACCTGGCCGCCTGCGGCGACGAGACGCTCGGCATGCTGCAGCCGCTCCATCGCGGCTTCCGCGCGTTCGTCCGAGGCAAGGTCGAATCCATCGGCGCGCACGCGCCCGAGATCAGCGCGGAGCAGCGCGCCAGCCTCGCCGACACGGCATCGGGCTACTTCCGCCTCGCGGCCTCCTACGCGGAGCGGCAGGCCGCGCCGGCGCTGGTGGTGATGAGCGGGCTCTCCGGGACGGGCAAGTCGGTGGTGGGCGCCACCCTCGCGGCGCGCATCGGCGCGGCCTACGTGTCCTCGGACGCGGTCCGGAAGCGCCTCGCCGGCCTGGACCCGCGCACCCCGGTGCCGGGGCGCTACCGCGAGGGGATGTACGACGCGGACTCGACGGCGCGCACCTACGAGGCGCTCCGCGCGCACGCGGCGGCCCACCTCGAGGCGGGTCGGCCCGTGGTCCTCGACGCCACCCACCAGCGCGCGGCGGATCGACGGGCGGCCCTCGAGGTCGCGCGAGCAGCGGGTGTCGGCTCGCTGGTGGTGGAGCTCCGCCTCGACGACGGCACGGCCCGGGCCCGGATCGACGCGCGTGCGAGCGACCCACTCCGGACGTCGGATGCGACCTTCGCGATCTACCAGGAGCAGCAGCGGACGTTCGAACCCCTCGACCAGGCTGACGGGCCGAACCTCCAGCTCGACGCGTCATTGCCGCCCGCAGCGCTGGCACGGGCCATCGCGGACCGCCTCGCGGCGCTGTAACGCCTGCGCCCGTGCCCCTGGCGCAGTCCGGGGGCCAAAGGTCACCTCCTTCCCGACGCCTTCGGCCACGGGGGAGTTTGCAGCGGCGGTCTACGCTGGGCTGGGCGAAAGGGGACCTCGATGTTTGGTACGCCCGACGCACCCGATCACCGCAAGGCCTGGTGGCGCGATGTCGTCGACCGGCTCCTCGTCATGACTCGCCTGGTTCCGCCCCCTCCGAAGCGCCCTCCGACGGACGCCGTACGCCTCCGCACAGGGGAGTCGCATCCGACGACCGCGCCGCGCCCTCTGCACGAACAGCAGCACGTGAACCCGGCTCGACCCGACGAGCACCGCCACGAGCAGCAGTAACCCGCGCTAGACTGCGCCGGCGCCCGTACCTCGTACCCGGGCACCGGCGGAGGGTCCATGCCTGAACACATCCCCCCGGAACTCGTGGAGCTCCGGGACAGCATCGAGCGCTTCGCGGAAGAGGAGCTGCGGCCCCTCGAATCCGCCGCCGCGGACGACGAGGACGATCCCTCGAATCGCAACGTGCGCAAGCAGGTCGCCGAGCTCTCGCGGCGCGCCGGCTTCTTCGGCATGACCCAGCCCCGGGATTTCGGCGGGACCGAGGCCGGCCCACTGGCGCTGACCGTGGCGCGCGAGGCCTTCGCGGCGACGAACCTGCGCACAGCCCGGTTCGCCTTCGGCCCGGGTCCGGGCGTCCTCCGCCAGGCCGAGGGGCGGCTCCGCTCCGAGTACCTCGAGCCGCTCATGCGCGGCGAGCGCTACGCCGGGTGGGGGTTCACCGAGCCAACCGGCCCAGAGGCAGGTCGCCCCACATGGGCGGTCCGCGACGGCGACGACCTGGTCGTCAACGGTCGCAAGGCGTACGTCTCCGGCGGCTCCTCAGCCGATTTCTACGCGGTCCTCCTCAACGTCGACGAGGACGCCTCGGGGCCGGGCGGCACCGCGATGGTGCTCGTCGACCGGAGCGCTCCCGGCGTCTCCCTCGGCGACGACTTCCGCAGCCTCGACGGGTCGACCCACTGCCAGCTGCTGCTGCGCGACGCACGCGTGCCGCAGTC
>CADEHD010000338.1 GCA_902827055.1 uncultured Chloroflexota bacterium
CTGCCGTCGCGAGACGCACGAGGTTTGCCAGCAGTGTGGCGACGCCCGAGGCGAAAAGAGTGTCCACCGTCTCGATATCCGCGGTGCAACGGCTGATCACGTCGCCGAGCGGGGTGCGGTCATGGTAGGAGGTCGGCAGTCGCTGCAGGTGCGCAAAGAGCCGTATGCGCAGTTCGTGCAACACGCGCTGCGCCACGCTCGCGGCGAGGTAGCTGTAGCCGAACGTCGCCAGCTGGATCGCGCCTGTCGCCGCCAGATAGAGCGCGCCGAGCGCGAGGAGGCCGCCGGCCTCGCCGCGGGCGATCTGATCGTCGATGACGGCGCCGATGATCAGCGGGGGCGCGAGTTCGGGCAGCGCCGCGGCAAGGACGAGCAAGGCCACTATCAGGAGACGACCGCGCCACGCACTCGCGAGCGTCAGGAGCTGACGGGCCGCGCCCGGCCGACCACGCGGCGCTGGCACGTCAAGCGCATGCGCGGTCACGCGCCCACCTCCGCGGGACCGAGCGTGCTCGCCTCGCTGGGTCGAGTGCGCTCCTCCCAGCGCTGCGCCTGGTAGATACGCGCATAGGCGCCGTCGGCCGCCATCAGATCAGCGTGCGTGCCCTGTTCGAGGATCGCTCCGTCGCGCAACACCACCACGCAGTCGGCCTGCGGGAAGGCCGCGAGCCGATGCGAGCACAACACGATCGTCGCGCGTCGCTCGGGCGGGGCGCCGGGGCCGAAGGAGTCACGCAGGCCTTTGACGATGCGCGCCTCGGTCTGCACGTCGACGGCCGAGAACGGGTCGTCGAGTACGAGCAGGCCCGGCGTGCCCGGAGAGGCAGCCGCGAGCGAGCGTGCAAGCGCCACCCGGACACCCTGTCCGCCCGAGATGCGGATACCCAGCTCGCCAACCTGCGTGTCGAGGCCATCCGGCATGCCCGTGAGGTCGTGGTCGAGCGCCGCTAACGCGACTGCGCGCCGGAGAGACTCTTCGCCGTCGGGTGCGGCGCCGAACAGCACATTCTCGCGAATCGAGCCTGAGAACAGCTCGGCGTGCTGAGGCAAGTAGCCGATGAGACGCGCTCGCTCCTCGGCCTGCAACTCGCCGACCGGCCGCCCGTCGAGCAGCACACGGCCGGCCTCGAGGTCATGCACGCCGAGCAGTGCGCGGACGAGCGAGCTTTTGCCAGACCCGATCGGTCCCGTGACCGCGACGAGCGCGCCTGGAGGGATCTCGAGCGAGACGCGGTGCAGGGCCGGCGTGGTGGCACCCGGGTACCTAAAAGTAACGTCCTGCACCGACAGCGCCACCGGTCCGGGCGGTCGGACCGCAGTCGCTGGCGTGTCCCCCGCGTCCCCGACCGGCGACAGCAGGGGGCTGACCCGTTCCCACGCCGCCGCACCACTCTGGATCGAGTTGAACAGCTGCGGTACGCGATAGCCGCGATTGACGAAGCGCAGGAACAGCTGCAGGTAGGCGACGAACGCGCCCACGGTCCACGCCCCGGAGACGACCCGTCCCCCGCCCTGCCACACCACCACGAGCAGGCCCGTCACCATCAGCGTGCTGTACACGGGCAGCAGGCCTGCGCGCAGGCGCTCCAGCCGCAGGTTCACCTCCGCCTGTCGCTCCGAGCGGGCGGCGACACGTTCGACGGCAGCGTCCGAACGGCCGAACAGACGCAGCACGCGGATGCCGGCCAGGTGTTGCTGGATCGACGCAGTGAGGTCGGCGTTCGCGCGACGCGTATCCGCAGTCCGCGCGGTGACCCAGCGCCCGGAGATCTTTGCCAGCAGCATCGCGGCGGGGACGGGGAGCAGCGCAGCCGCTGTCAGGCCGGCGTCGTAGACGAGCATGGCTACGACGAGCGAGAGCGAGAACAGCACCGTATCCCAGGTCTCGGTGGTGAACTCGCGCACGCCGACACCGACGACCTCGACGTCACTGACGATTCGCCCCATAACGTCGCCGACCGAGGTGCGCTGCAGCCGATCCATCGGCCAGCCGATCACGCCA
>CADEHD010000339.1 GCA_902827055.1 uncultured Chloroflexota bacterium
GGGGTCGGCGATTGGCCCAGGCCGCGGCCCCTACACGTCGAATGGTGGCGGCGGCACGATGTACGGCGCGACGAAGGCGGCGCTCGAGCGCTTCTCGCAGGGCCTTGCGCAGGAGGTCTGGGAGCACGGCGTGACGGTGGCCGCGCTGTCGCCCTCGCAGGTGGTGCCGACGCCCGGCACGGTGTTCTTCAAGCTCGTAGAGGGCATGGACGACCCCAAGGGCGAGTCCCCCGAGTTCATGGCGCGTGCCGCGCTGCTCCTCGCCAGCGAACCGCCCGCGCGGGTCAGCGGCCGTGTGACCTACAGCCAGGCGATCCTCAAGGAGTTCGGCTGGATCGAAAACGGCAAGGGCACGGGTATCGACCGTCCGGGCTCGGGCTACTCCCAGATTTGACCGACGCCGGCGCGGGCCTCGATACGGGCGGACCCTCGTTCATGTCCCGCGCCGGACTCACTAGGATGAGAGTCAGCCGCGTGCGGCGAAGCGCTCTCGCGAGCGCCGGGCATGACCAGCCTGGAGGAGACCGCGATGCATGAAGCGCTCCTGCTTACCGATGAGCTGCGCCCTCTCGAGCGGCCGGTCCTCATCGCCGCGTTCTCCGGCTGGAATGACAACGGCGGGGCGGCGACTCACGCCATCGAGTACCTGATCGAGCACTGGGCCGCGAAGCCCCTCGCGACCATCGACCCCGAGCCGTTCTACGACTTCACGGTGCAGCGCCCGCGCGTGCACCTCGAGGGCGACGAGCGGGTCATCGAGTGGCCGCAGAACCGGCTACTCACGGCGCGGCCCCCGGGCGCGGACCGCGATTTCCTGCTGCTCCAGGGGGTCGAGCCGCACCTGCGCTGGCGGACGTTCACGGGGATCATCGCCGATGTCATGCGCGAGACCGGTTGCACGACGAGCATCACGCTTGGCGCGCAACCTGCCGGCGTCCCGCACACCCGGCCCCTGCCGTTGAACCTCTCGGCCTCGCACACGGACTTCGAGGACCTGTTCGGGCTGCGCGCTCCGGCGTCGCGCTACCAGGGGCCCACGGGCATCGTGGGAGTGATGAACCTCCACCACCGCGCGCTGCAGTGGCGCAACGCCAGCCTGTGGGCGCTCATCCCGCACTACCTCACGATCGGGCCCAACCCCAACGCGGCGATCTCGCTCGTAGGCGCGCTCGACTCTGCGTACCACCTCACGACGCCGACGGACCCGCTGCACACGCAGGCCGAGGAGTTCCTCCGCCAGGTACGGCAGGCGATGTCGCAGTCCTCGGATGCCGAGGCGTACGTGCGCCAGCTCGAGGAGCAGTACGACAGCAACCGTCCGCCGGTTCCGCGCGCCATCGAGCAGCCGCGCACCGAGGAACTCCCGGCCACCGAGGAGATTCTCAGCGACCTCGAGCGCTTCCTCCGCGAAAGCCGCGGCCCCGACTCCTAGCCTGGCGAGGCGTCGCGGGGCGCTACTTCAGCGGCGAGTAGTCGGTGGGACGCAGGATGTCGCTGCGGATGCGGACCGTCAGTGCGCCGTCGCGCTGCGTCTCCTCCACGGCCTTCTGCCAGTCCGGGTCGCCCTGGAAGGCCGCCCATTTGCGGTCGCGGTCGGCCATGTCCTCGAAGGCCATGAGGTAGACGAGCTCGTTGCTCCAGCCGCCGTGCGCGTAGGTCCAGAACCCGATCACCTTCATCCCGTGTCGCTCGAAGAGGGGCGTCGTCCGGTCTCGGAACCGCGCGTTCAGCGCAGCCATCTTCCCGGGGGCGGCCTCGTAGGTGCGGAGTTCGTAGATCAAGCGGGACCCTCCTCGATGTCGAGCCGCGTCGCGGCCGGGCGTCCACCGACCGTCGTACGCGCTGGCGATACTACGGGCGGAGTGTATTCGGCGCGCCAGGGCGTCGCTTGCGCGTGCCGCCTTCACCCCGGAAGCTGACGTTGCTAGACTCGGTGGCGGCGCACGAGTGTAGCTCAGTTGGTAGAGCAGCGGCCTCCAAATCCGCCGGTCGGGGGTTCG
>CADEHD010000340.1 GCA_902827055.1 uncultured Chloroflexota bacterium
TCGACTCGGTCATGCGTTCGTCCGCGGCGAGGATCGCCGCACGGACCGCCTCCATCGTGCTCTTGAGCGGGTGCTCCAACCCCTCGAAGTACGTGTCCACCTCGGCCGACCGCGCCATCGCCACCACCTCGCATCGCTGGCCGAATGGTAGCCTCGCCCGGCGCGCTGGAGGACGATGAACATGGCACTGACGCACCTCAACCCGGGCTCCCTGCACCGCAACCCGGCCTTCTCCCAGGGTGTTCTGATCGAGGGCCCGGAGGACCTCCTCGTGGTCGGCGGGCAGAACGGCGTGGATGCCCAGGGGCAGATCGTCAGCCCCGAGCTCGGCGCCCAGACGGAGCAGGCGCTTCGGAACGTCCTCGCCGTGCTCGCCGAGGGCGGCGCGACCCAGGAGCACGTCGCGAAGCTCACGATCTACCTCGACACGAACGCGAACGTCGCCGAGGGCTACGCGGCCTCGCAGCGCGTCTGGGGCAACCACCCAACGGCGATCACGGTGCTGCTGGTCCCCGGCTTCGCGCGACCCGGCATCCTCGTCGAGATCGACGCGCTCGCGCAGATCCCGCCCCGGTCCCGATGACCACGCGTGCGCCGCTCGAGATCCGCACGCTCGGTCCCGACGACTGGCACACGTACCGCGCGATCCGCCTCGCTGCCCTCGAGGAGGCCCCACACGCTTTCGGCTCCACGCTCGCGCGTGCGCAGGGATTCGCCGAGGCGGACTGGCGCGGCCGCCTCGACGACAGCAACCTCACCCTGCTCGCGCTCGTCGAGGACTCCCCGGTCGGCCTTGCCGGCGGTCTCCGGCCCGGGGTCTACGGCGACAACTCCGATGCTGCTTACCTCGTCCAGATGTGGGTCAACCCCGCGAGGCGCGGACAGGGCGTCGGAGCCGCGTTGGTCCGAGGCGTCATCGACTGGGCGCGCGACCACGCCTTCCCCGAGCTGCGCCTCTGGATCGTCGAGGGCAACACCCCGGCCGAGGCCCTCTACGCCCGCCTCGGCTTCTCCCGCACCGGCGCCCGGGCACCAGTCGGCGATGCCGATCCACGCCTCGAGGCGGAGATGCTGCTGTCCCTCGGCAAGCCATAGGCCCAGCCCCGCGTGACCTCGGGCGACTCAACAAACGTGCTAGCTCGACGGGCATCGAGGGCCGTGGGCACTCGTCCGTAGCTCCCGCGCCTCGCCACGCCCTACCATCGAGGCGATGCCGACCGAATCCTCCACCGACCTCGCCCTCTACCTCCACATCCCGTTCTGCACCTCCAAGTGCGGGTACTGCGACTTCAACTCCTACGAGGGCCTGGGCCACCTGGCGGATGGCTACACGGACGCACTCCTCGGCGAGCTGGACCTCTGGGCGCCGGCGGCACGCGACCGCACGGTTCGCACCGTGTTCTTCGGGGGCGGCACGCCCTCGTTGACGGCCCTCGACGACATGCGCGCGTTCACCTCGCGCATCCGCGAGCGCTTCGCGGTTGCGCCCGACGCCGAGTGGTCCCTCGAGGCGAACCCCGGCGAGCTGACCCGCGACCACCTCGAGGGCCTGCGCGCCACGGGGATCAACCGTCTTTCGATCGGCATCCAGTCGCTGCACGACGACGAGCTCGCGATGCTCGAGCGCGGCCACTCCGCCGCGCGCGCCGTGGAGGCGGTCCGCGCCGCTCGCGACGCGGGCTTCGACAACCTCAACATGGACCTGATCTTCGGGCTCATCGACCAGCCGCTCGCGCGCTGGCAGGACACGCTCGAGCGCGCCCTGGAGCTGAGCCCGGAACACCTCTCCTGCTACGCCCTCACCGTCGAGCCGGGCACGGCCCTCTACTACCAGGTCGCGAAGGGCCAGCTCCCCGAGCCGGACCCCGATGTGGTCGCCGACCACTACGAGTGGACGCGCAAGCGCCTCGCCCGCGCGGGCTATCGCCAGTACGAACTGTCGAACTG
>CADEHD010000341.1 GCA_902827055.1 uncultured Chloroflexota bacterium
GCTGGATGCGCGTGCGTCGTAGCGCCGTGAAGTACTCGGAGTCTTGAGTCGGGACGGCCGTGCAGCACACCACCATGATCTGCGGCGTATCACCGGGCACGATGACGTCGAGTCCGTCCGTCGCCAACGAATCGAGCTGGCGCGCGCTCGGTTCGATGATGTGCATCGCTCATTGCGTGAAGGTCGATCCTCTGCAGAGCTCCCGGAACCCGTCAATCGTTGGGGCTCCATCCGGAATCGGATCGAACGGCGCCTCGAGCAAAGCAACGCCGGGCACTCCTGTCACCAGCGATGAGCGATGGTCAACCACGGGCGTCGCTACCACGGCGCAGCCTCGTCCCGGTCCACGACTGTAGAACGCTCTCGCGCGACCATCCTGGTGCGCGACGACCCAGACTCCGAAGCCGCCCCATCCCCGGGCCGACCCCATGTCGAACGGCCGGATGAACTTCGGGACGCCCACCCTAAGTCCCGCGATCGGCACCTCGACGACGCGCGAGGGGGCTTGCGGCCAGAGCCACGCTGCACTCAGGAACAGCGCGCCGAGTGCCATCGCGAGGGTGGTGGCGAGGATCGCGAGGCGACGCCTGGCCTGCCTCGACGGGGTGGTGACGAGGCGAGGGGCAGCCGGAGCCGACATCGGGCTCGCACTCATGGCCTCGAGTGTAAGCCGGTGGCAGGGTGGGTGCCCTGCGCGGCGTCGCCTCTTACAGTTGGTAGGTGATCTTCAGACGGTCGGCCGCAGCACGATGGCGCCCGCGTCCCCGAAGGGCTTCGCGCCGCGAGTTCCTACGTCTCGCGTCCGGACTCGGGGTGTGCGCGGCCGCGTGGCCGCTGCTGGCCGGATGCGGATCGACGGACCCCGCCAGCCGCGCCGCACAGGTCGGGCCGCTGCCGACGCTCCGCGACCGCCCACCAGGCAGGCAGCCACGTCGTGGCCAGCTGCGGCTCGGCGCCACTCCCGACACGCTCGGAGAGCTGTTGCTGCCGCTAGTGTCGGCGCAGTTGTGCGCTGTCGATCCCCGGAATGGCGAGGTGCACGGAGACCTCGCCGAGCGCGTGGAGTTCGCCGGGGACTTGCGCGTGGCCTTCACCCTGCGTCCGGACGCGCGGTTCCACGCGGGCGCGGACGGCCTCGCGGGGGCGTTGACCTCGGACTCGGTGCAACACGACTTCGCAATGCGCGCCGCGGCGCGGGAGTTCCTCTTCACGGAGGTCGTGCAGAAGGTGGAGGCTCCCGATCCTCGGACGGTGGTGCTGGAGCTGAAGGCGCCATTCGCCACGCTCTTCGAGGCGCTCGCGGACCCCCTCCAGGGGGCGGTCCGGGCCAGCGGGACGTACGCGCAGATCAACCTCCCACTGGGGGCAGGCCCGTTCGTCCCGGCGCTTGTCGAGGAGGGCACGGTGCTGCTCGGAGCGAACCAGCTGTACCACCGCCCCGGTCTGCCGCTCGTGGAGGCGATCGGCATCCAGGTGCGGCCTGACCAGGCGGCGCTCGACGCGCTGGCGGCAGGTGGCAGCCTCGATGTGCATCGGCTGGGCAGGAGTGGGGAGCCGGTACGCGGCACCGGGATGCGCCGCGCGGTTCGGCCGAGTCGGGGCATGTTCGGCGTCGCGCTCTCCGTGGCCACCGTGCAGCGGGGCGACCGCAAGGGCGCGCCCGGTGTGTTCCAGGACGAGCGGGCGCGGCGAGCGGTGGCGCTCTCGCTCGACCGTCCCGCGCTCCTGAGCGAGTGGCGCGCTCTCGAGAGCGGTCCGGTGGGCCCCGCGTTTGGCTCGGACGCGCTCAAGCCCGACGAGCTGCAACGACACGCGATTTACCAGCGGCAGCCGCAGGCCGCGGTCGGACTGCTGGCGGCGGCGAATCGGACGGAGCTTGCCTTCTCGATGCTGGCACCCGACACGGCCGACGCTCGGGCGCTGCTCACGACGCTGCAGAAGCAG
>CADEHD010000342.1 GCA_902827055.1 uncultured Chloroflexota bacterium
GAACCGACGGGGAACAGCGCGCCGTCCAGGAGCATGCCCCCGATTGCCGTGGGCGCACCTCGACGCCCGCGGGGGCGCCTGCGCGACTGCACCAGGACGGCCGATGCGAGGGCGACCAGGCCGAGCCCGACGACGGCGTTTTGAGTCAGTTGTGGAGCCGGTGACGAGAACCCCCCAGTCGCTTCGGATTGATCCGCGCCCCGCGTGATAGGCACGTTGAAGGCAACGCGAGCGTCGTCGCTCTCGCCCCGCTGCACGTCGATCCGGAACTCCCACTGCGTGACGAGGCCGAGCATGACATCCCTGGCCACGAAGAGGCCGCTACCCTGGGCGGGCGCGTCGATGACGGTGCCGCCCTGGGTTTCGGGCCCCGAGATCAGCGTGAGCCGCACGCGCTCGATCGCACCGGCATCGCTGCCGTCGGGCCGGAACACATGCACACGCAGCTCGTTGGGTCCGGCCTCGGCTGGCGTCACCTCCAGGTGCACTCGGACGTCGCCAGCCTCTCGCAATTCGATGAAGGAGGCGACCGGCGCGTCGGTGCCGGCCGAACGTGGCGGTGGAGGGGTCTGCCCGAGCACCGCCACGCTGAGCAGGACGGCGGCCGCCAGCCCCGCCTCGAGGGCGAGCGATCCTCGCAGTGTGGTCGCCAGCCTCGCTTTGCGGTCGCTGCGCAGCGTGGCGGCGCGATGCAGCAGGCGACGATTGAGCAGGGCGACCATCAGCGCCAGCGCGATCAGCCCTAGCTTGACCAGCAGCCAGCGGCCGTAGCTCGTGTCGACGAGCATCGACAGTGCGGGGAGCTGCCCGAAGGAACGCACGACGCCGGTGACGACGAGGACGTACATGGCGCCGCTCGCCAGCAGCGAGAAGCGCGCGACCACCGGCAGGAGGCTGACGACGCCGTCGCGTCGAGTGTTCGCTCTGAGCGCGAACCCGAGGGCCGCGGCGAGGACAAGGCCGCCCACCCAGATCGCGGCAACCACGAGGTGGACGAAGTCGGAGGAGATCGCCCAGACACGCCCTGGAGCCGCGGCTGCGTGTCCGACCAGCGAGATCGTGCCGAGCGCGCCCGCGCTCGCAGCGCCGATGAGGGCGTACAGGCCACGTTCGACGCGCGGGCGCCCGCTGGCGTCCGCGAGGAACGCCAGGGCGATTGCGACGAGCGCCGCGAGCGCGAACAGCTGACGGAGCAGCCAGAACGTGCCGAAGCGCGTCTCGGCCAGGAGCGAGCCCCACGATCCGCCCAGGGCCTCGTGTTGATCGACGAGCTGTAGCATCGCGCCCGCGATCAGGAGCGGGGCCGCGGCCACCGCCAGGCGACGGAACAGCCCGCGCCCCAGCGCGTCCAGGTCCGGCGTGCGGGAGACCACCAGCAACATCGAAGCGGCGCCACCGAGCAAGACGGAGTACGCGCCGAAGGTCAGCCAACGAGCGATGGAGTTCTGCCACGAGCTGCCACCCGCAAGGTCGGGGACGAAGGCCGCGTCACCGGGCGCCGCCCCGTTGGCGTCGAGCACGACAAACGAGTACGAGCCCGTCCACTCGTGCCCGTCGAGCGTCGAGAGCGTCCGGTATCCGACGGTGTATATCCCCGGCCGCAGTCCGGCCAGCCGCCCCGAAAGCCGCATCGGATCGGCCGCGTCCACCGCGATCGCGCTGACCGGGACGGCTGCCCCGGCGCTGTCGTAGACAAAGAACGTGCTGAAACGGGCTTCGAGGGGCTCCGTGAACCAGAGGTCGATGGACGCCGGGGGCGTCGAGAGGCGCGCCTGGCTCTCGGGTGACGATCGTGCGAGCGCCGCGTGTGCCTGCGCGATCTGCGACGGCACAACGATGAAAGCAAGACCCACTGCGCCCAGCGCGAGCGCGAGCAAGAGCACATGGAATCTCATCGTGAGGCTTCTCAAGGCGGCGCCGGTCGCGAGGCGACGATCG
>CADEHD010000343.1 GCA_902827055.1 uncultured Chloroflexota bacterium
GGGGGCGAGTGGAGGGGGGCGAGGGAGGCGGGGAGCGCCGTACGCGGGTGGTAGGAAGAAGGAAGACGTAGGCGGCGGGGGCCGCGGGCTCGGTCACCGTGCGCCACGATGGCACCTCGCTGGTGCTGGTGAGCGCGAACCCGGTCGGCGGCTGGTCGTTCGCGATCGAGCAGCAGAGCGGACGGGAGCTCGAAGTGGACTTCCAGTCGCCGGGCGGCCGCGTGAAGTTCAACGCGGAGCTCGAGGACGGCCAGGTGCGCGTCCGCGTCGACAGCGAGGTGAGCCAGTCGGACAGCTCCGGGAGCGGCTCCGGGTCGTCGAGCTCGGGCTCGTCGGGGAGCGGTTCGTCGGGCAGCGGTTCGTCGGGCAGCGGTTCGTCGGGGAGCGGTTCGTCGGGCAGCGATTCTTCGGGCAGTGGCTCGTCGGGCAGCGGCGGCGACGATGGCGAGGGGCACGACTAGTGGCGGCACACCCTCGAGCGGTCGGAACTCAACTGGCGGTGGATGTGCCGGATGGAGGGATGGGCGTCGAGGATGTGGCCGCGCTCGTGCGGCGCGCGCAGCAGGGCGACGCCGACGCGTTTGGCGCGCTGTACCGCGCCCACGTGGACCGCATCGGGCGGTACGTCGGCGCCCTGCTGCGTGACGCGGGGCGCTCCGAGGAGGCCGTCGCCGAGGCGTTCCTCCACGCCTGGCGCGACATCCGCCAGCTGCGCGAGCCGGAGCGGTTCGTCGCCTGGCTGTACCGGATCGCCTACCGGCGCGCCATGGCCGAGGCGCGTCGCCCACGTGCCGACTCGCTGGACGAGGCCGCGCACGTGCTCGACGAGCGGCGGGACGCCAGTCCGGAGAGCGCTGCACTCGCAGCGATGACGGCGGCCACCGTGCGCAGCGCACTCCTCGAGCTGCCCGATGCATATCGCGAGGTGCTCGTGCTCCGGCACATGGGCGAACTGTCACATCGCGAGATCGCGCAGCAGCTCGGGAAGAGCGAGGAGGCCGTGCGAGTGGCCTACTCGCGAGCGGCGCGCGCGCTCCGCGGCCAGCTCGAGCAGCGGGGGGACACCTAGAGGCCCAGCCAGCGCCTCCAGCCCCGGGTCGTGGGACGCCGAGGAGCCCGGGCGCCGGATGGCGGACTTGCCCGCTCGAGGAGGCGTCGCTCGCTCTCGATCGGCGTCTCGACGGCTCGTGCCAGCGCCGCCGCCCTCGAGCGCGGCCGCACGCGCTCCTCGATGAGTGCCGCCAACCCGAAGTCGCTCATCGGCGCGGCCGCGCGGCGACTCGCCGGCACCGAGGCCACGAGCGCCGGGTGACTCGCGTCCGTGGTCGCCGCCGAGCCGTCGTCCGTGGCCGCCGCGACCTCCTCGACCTCCACAACGTCGGCGCCTTCGACGTCCCGGGGAGGGACACCGGCGCTGGTCCGCTCGCCCACGACAAGGAGGACATCGAGGCCCGGGTCGAGCGCCGCGGCGCGCTGCGCCAGCGTGTCCAGTGCGACGGCGCCCGGCAGGGTGATGCGCGCACCGCTGCCCGTGACCACGGTCGTCACCGCTGCCCCGCCGAGGCCGCCTCGGGACTCCGCCGTGCCTACGCGGAAGCCGCGCGCCCGGAGCGCGCTCGAGAGCGCTACGACGAGCGCCGAGGCATCGACCGCCGCTGGTGCGACCACTCGAAAGAGCGCCGGCACCGCGCGAGGCGGGGTAGCGCTCACCGGGTGGACGGAGGCGGCTCCGCGGGGAGCTCGCGGTCCGCGAGCATCAGGTCGCACTCCCCGCCCGCCTCGATGGCCGGGACGCCCTCCGGGCAGATCGCGTAGGCGTTGGCGAATGCCATCGAGGTGAGCACGCCCGAGCCCTGCGGGCCCGTCAGGCGGGCCACGTACCGTCCGCCCTCCTCGGAGACGCGGGCGCGTGCGTAG
>CADEHD010000344.1 GCA_902827055.1 uncultured Chloroflexota bacterium
GGGGGTCGAAGTCGTTCCGGTGGTCCGCAGCCACGCCACCGCCACGCGCATCGCGCGCCTTGGCCTGCCGCACCAGCTCGCCGACGCCATGAACGTCGACTCCCTCGCGCGAGCCATCGACGGTTGCGATGTGGTGTTCGACACGGTCGTTGGTGACGCGTACACCATCGAAGCCGGGCCGGGCATCCTGGCGGCGGCTGCGCGCCGCGCTGGCGTCCGCCGTGTCGTCTACCTCAGCACCGGGATGGTGTACGGCTATCGTCCGACGCCTGCCGACGACGACGAAACCGCACCGCGGAGCGACCAGCCTCGGTCCTACAACAAGAGCAAGGCCATCGCGGAGGAACGCATCATCGAGCTGCGCCGCAGCTCGGGCGTGGAGTTCGTGACGCTTCGCCCCACGATCGTTTACGGACCGCGCTCGGAGCTCTTCACGGTGCGCCCCGCGCACGAACTCCTGCGAGGCGAGGCGTTCCTGGTCGATCGGGGCGAGGGGATCTGCAACGCGGTGTACGTCGACAACCTCGTGCAGGCGATGTGGCTCGGGGCCGTGACCCCAGCGGCGGCGAACGAGACGTTCGTTGTGTCCGACCGCGAACGCGTGACCTGGGCCGCACTGTACGAGAGCGTGGCGATCGCGGTGGGCGTCGATCCGGGCACCATTCGCCGTGTCGACTCGGCCCTCTTCCCCGCCGACTACGGGCAGCTCAGGTCAGCGCCGGTTCGAGGGCTCCTCGGCAGCCGCCACCTGCGCGGGGTCAGGGCGCGCCTCCCCGAGCGGGTGAAGTCCACCATCCGAGGCGCGCGCGGCGGCTGGGCCACGCGGTCGGGGCCCGTGTACGCCCAGCCGAGCGCCGGCGCGCCGGATCCCCTGTTCTTCGTGCTGCAGACCGCTCGGCACCAGTTCCCGATCGCGAAGGCGGAGCGCGTCCTCGGCTACAACCCCCTCCCGTTCTCGGAGGCTGCCAGACGCACCGGTACGTGGTTGCAGGCCATGGGGTTTCGAGCCGACTCGGCCTGACGGGTTTTGCGCAGGCGCTCTGGCGGCTGTTGTCTCCGGCAATCGCGGGTCGCGTTACGTCGCGTCGTGGTTAGGGCGCTCTCGCCAGTGCGAGGTGCTCGCGCAGTCGATCGTTGAGCACGGGGCCGAGCGCCCTCGCGCGGAGGATGCCATCGCGATCGATGAAGAACGTCGCGGGCAGGCCAGTCACCCCGTAGGCCGCAGCCACATCGCCACTCTCATCGAGGACGATGGGGAACGTGATCTCGAGGCGACGGACAAAGTCCGCGGCGGCCTCGCGGTCGTCGCTGGCCGTGGCGTTCACGCCCACGAACAGCACGTCGTCGCCCTCGTGCGAGACGCTCTCGAACAGCGGCATCTCATCGCGGCATGGTCCGCACCAGGACGCCCAGAAGTTGAGGACCACGATCTTCCCCCGGCCGTCCGCGAGGCTGAAGGGCTCACCCTCGAGGGTCTGGAGGGTGAATCCGGGGGCCGCGACGCCCACGGCGGGCACCGATGGTGCGGGAGCTTCCGCGGCCGCTGGAGGGACCGCGGGCCTGGCGGGGGCGTTCGCCTGGCAGGATGTCGCGGCCAGACGCAGGAGGAGCACCGTCACTCCGAGGATGCTGGATCGGCGCATCGGTACCCCATTCGGCCCGTACAACGCACGACGAATCTCGCCGCGCCTCTAACTTGACGAGAATAGTCGTGTAAGTCGACAATTTGCCCGTGATCACTCACAGTACCGCGCCAGCGCGGACCTCTCTGTTCCCTGAGTCTGCCCATATCGCGGTCGTGGCGGTACCCCTCATCGGGTACGTGCTGGCTCTCGCGCTGGGCACGTCGCTGGCCACGTTCTTTGCCGTGGGTTGTGCGGTCGGCTTCACGCTGCCGCGGGCGCGACC
>CADEHD010000345.1 GCA_902827055.1 uncultured Chloroflexota bacterium
CGCGTGCTCTGCGGCAGTCGAACGCAGCGAGTCGATCACGATCAGCTGCTCGACCGCGCCCAGGGCCGCCTCGATGGCGTCCGTGCCGGTGCCATTGAGCAGCGGGTTGTCCCGGTGGATGACCAGGGCCTTCACCTCGCCGGCCTGTGCCGCCTCGATGATCTCGTAGAACGACTTCCCCTGCGGCCCGGGAGCGATCCCCATGTCGGCGATCCCGATGACGTTCGCGTCGGTGGGCAGGTAGTGGAGGATGTCCGCCGCGCCGCTCCCGGCCGCCGCGATGGCGAGGTTGGCGGCGGCGCGCGCCGCGCCGGCCCCTGCCGCGATCCCCGCCGGAGGTGGCGCGAAGATGACCGCGAGCCCGGCCTCGGTGGCGGCACCCGCTCGCACGAGGTCCTGCGCGCGGGTGAGCTCGGCGGCGGCCACGCCCGCGACCTCTGTGATCGTCGCGCCGAGCGCATCGGCGCTCACGCGGACGGCGCGCAGGCGGTCGGTGTTGGCGGGGTCGCCCGCGACGGCCTGGGCGAGCGCGTGCAGCGCCTGGCCGGCGTGCGCGGGCGCGGGCTGCAGCCACACATCGGCGAACGGAACCAGTTCGTTCCACTTCGGCGACACCACGATGAGCTTCGCGCCCCGCCGCCTCACCGCGTCCTTGATCCGGAGCGCCACGATGTTGTGCGACTCCTCGAGGTCAACACCGGCGGCGACGATGGTGTGCGCACCCTCGATCTGCGTGTGCTGCGCACCGCGGCGCTCGACGCCCAGGGCGGCCCGCAGCGCGGCCTCGACGGCGCGATGCAGCGGACCGTGCGAGAAGTCGAGGTGTGGCGTCCCGATCGTCCGCGCCAGCGTGGCGAGGGCGAACGCATCCTCGTTGCTCGCGAGCGGCGATCCGAGCAGCGCGATGGCGCCCGCGCCGTGCTGCGCCTTGACCGCCGCGAGCCCGTCGATGGCGGCCTGCAGCGCCTCGTCGTATGCCGCCGGCAGCAGGTTCGCGCCGCGCCGGACCAGGTGGCGCGTGGCGCGCTCGCGGTCACCGACGGCGTCGTAGTGGAACCGACCCCGCACGCAGATCTGCTCGCGCGAGAACGGGTTGAGGCGGTCCGGACGCACGATCACGGGGCGGTCGTCAACCAGCCCATACGACGTTGTGCAGCCCACGGCACACGAGTTGCAGACGGTGCCCGTGTAGTCATCGGCGCGGCCGATCCACTTGTTGGGCTTCTCCATCAGGGTGGCGGTCGGGCACACATCGATGCAGGCGCCGCAGAAGTCGCAGTCCGACTCGTGGATTGCGCCACCGGCACCGAAGGCGATGCGCGCCTCGAAGCCCTTGCCTGCGAGTGAGATCGCGGTGGTGTGCCGCAGGTCCGCGCACGCGCGCACGCACCGAGTGCAGATGATGCACATCTGCGGATCGAACTCGAGGTAGGGGTTCGCGCGGTCCGGCTCGGGTGGCGGCGACTCGTAGTACGAGCGCGCTTCGCCGACCCACGGCTCCTCGAACTCACCCATGTCGAGGAGTTCGTTCGCCGTCTGCAGCTCGCAGCGGTAGTTCTTGGAGCAGGTGAGGCAGCGGTGCGTGACCACGTCATCCCGGAGGCAGATGTCGCCCGGCATACAGTGCACGCGCCGGTGGCACGTCAGGCAGCGGTCCGGGTGGTTCGCATCGATCAGCGACAGCACGCTCTGGCGTGCCAGCTTGATCTGCGGGGTGTCCGTCGTGACGACCATGCCCTCGGCCACCTGCGCGATGCACGAGAGCTGGATCGGCGTCGGCCGCCCGCCCTCGATGTGCACCATGCACGTGCGGCAGCCCGCGTACGGGTCCAGCCCGTCGATGTAGCAGAGGTTCGTGATCGCGATCCCCTGCTCCTTGATCACCTCGACGAG
>CADEHD010000346.1 GCA_902827055.1 uncultured Chloroflexota bacterium
GGCGACTCGCCGGCGTAGGTGTAGCCCCAGACGCGCTCGAGGATGACGTCGCGGCTCAGGACCTGCTCCGGGTGACGCATGAGGTACTCCAGCAGCAGGAACTCGCGCGGGCGCAGGGTCACCTCGACGCCCT
This sequence comes from uncultured Chloroflexota bacterium, assembly GCA_902827055.1. Taxonomy (GTDB): domain Bacteria; phylum Chloroflexota; class Dehalococcoidia; order UBA2979; family UBA2979; genus RBC038. Next base: position 134 of record CADEHD010000346.1, read on the forward strand.
GCTTGCGCACCACGTGCCGCCCGAGGTCGACCTCGATACCCCCGAGCGCGAGCACGTCCGCGGGGATCGAGTCGTCACGAGGACCGGCTTCGCGCGAAAGCTCGTCGCGACGCAGGAGGGCGTTGACGCGAGCCCGGAGCTCGCGCATCGAGAACGGCTTGGTGACGTAGTCGTCGGCCCCCAGGTCGAGGCCGGCGATGATGTCCTGCTCCGAGTCTCGCGCCGTCAGGAGGATGATCGGGACCGGCTGCTCGTTGCGCACGAGGCGGCAGACATCCGCGCCGGACATCCGCGGCAGCATCAGGTCCAGCACGATCAGGTCCGGGCGCTCCTCGCGCGCGAGCGTGAGGCCCGCCAGTCCATCGGCGGCGGTGCTGACCTCGTGACCGTCGCGCTCGAGGTTGTAGGCGACGGCGTCGAGCAGCGTCGGGTCGTCCTCGACCACCAGCACACGCCCCACGGCACCCCCGGCACAACCCAACGTCGACGCACCCCGACCGCTTACGCCCGAGAGAGTATCGCCCTCGCGGGGTGGCTCGCCTAGGCTGATCGCTGGTGAAGACCGGGGGGAACACGTGTCGTTGGAGACCATCGATACCAGGGCGAGCGCGACGGAACGCGCGGCCGGACGGGGCATGCAGGCGCTCTACGGCGTCACCATCTTCGTCGGCGCGTTCCTGCTCTTCCAGGTGCAACCGATCGTGGGCAAGTTCGTGTTGCCCTGGTTCGGCGGAAGCGCGGGCGTCTGGGCGGCGGCGCTGCTCTTCTTCCAGCTGTTCCTGTTGTTCGGGTACGCGTACGCACACGTGATCACGACGTGGCTCGGCCTCCGAGGGCAGTCGATCGCGCACCTCGCGCTGCTCGCGGTGGCGTTGTTGGCGCTCCCGATTATCCCCTCGGCGAGCCTCAAGCCGCAGAACACCGATGACCCCGTCCTCAACATCATCCTGCTGCTCGCGCTGACCGTCGGCGCGCCGTACCTGTTGCTCGCTGCGAATGGGCCGTTGCTCCAGGGCTGGTTCGCAGGGCACTTCCCGGGACGCTCGCCCTACCGCCTGTATGCGCTCTCGAACGTGGCTTCGCTGGCGGCGCTGCTCTCGTATCCCGCGACGTTCGAGCGGGCGCTGGGGCTCCAGGCGCAGGCGTGGCTCTGGTCCGGCACGTACGTTGCGTTCACCCTGCTGTGCGGCTCGATCGCCTTCGTGCAGCTGCGCGAGGCACGGCGCAGGGCAGCGAACCCGGTCTCGACGCCCTCAACCACGACCGGGCCCGTCCTCGATGCGGCGCGTGAGCCGTTGCACCCGCTGCGCGTCGCGCTCTGGCTCATCCTGCCCGCCGTCGCCTCGGCGGCGCTCCTCGCGACGACGAACCGCCTGACGCAGGAGATCGCGCCGGTGCCGCTCCTCTGGGTGCTGCCGCTGAGCATCTACCTGCTGACGTTCATCCTGACCTTCGACAGTGACCGCTGGTACCACCCCTCGATCTACGCGCCGATCGTGCTGCTGTTCATCGGCGGGGCGACGTACACGATTCTGCGCCCGGGGGCACTGACGCTCGTACAGGAGGCGGGAGTGCTGCTCGGTGCCCTGTACTTCGTCGCGATGCTCTGCCACGGCGAGCTCGTGCAACTCCGGCCGGGCGTGCGCCACCTCACGATGTTCTACCTGAGCGTATCCGCCGGGGGCGCGATCGGCGGGGCGCTGGTCGCCATGGGCGCACACGCGCTGATCGTCCGCCACCGCGAGCCGCGCG
>CADEHD010000347.1 GCA_902827055.1 uncultured Chloroflexota bacterium
CACGATGTGCACGTGCATCCACTGATCACGCGGCAGCAGTGGCTGGCGCTCCTCGGTGCGGCGGGATTCGAGGTGTCGACGCCGGACCTCGACCCGGCGGAGCACCAGGGGCAGGTCGCGCTCCTGTGCCGGCGCCGGGCTTAGCCAGGGAAACGAGAGGGCCGGCAGATCCGCCGGCCCTCGCTTCACACGCGTCGGGACGGGCGACTAGCGGTCGCGGCCCTGGGCGATCTGGTAGATCTTGCCCTCGGTCTTGATGGCCGGAGCGACCACCATGCGCGCGCCGTGGAACTCCGAGATCGTGAGCGCGCCGCACGTGGCCATCGAGGTCGTGAGTGCGCCGACGAGGTTCTCGGTGCCGTCCGTCCTCGAGGTGGGGCCGAACAGCAGCTTGTCGAGCGTCCGCTGCTGGCCGACGTGGACACGCACGCCTCGAGGCAACACCGCGCTCGGGGTGGCCATGCCCCAGTGATAACCGAGGCCGGGCGCGCCGATGGTGCCCGCGAACGGCGAACCCACCATGACGGCGTCGGCGCCTGCGGCGATCGCCTTCGAGATGTCGCCACCCGTGCGGAAGCCGCCATCGGTGATGATCGGCACGTAGCGGCCCGTCTGTTCGTGGTAGATGTCGCGCGCGTAGGCGGTGTCGATGGTCGCCGAGACCTGTGGCATGCCCACGCCGAGCACCTCGCGCGACGTGCAGGCCGCGCCGGGCCCGACACCCACGAGCACGCCGTGGATGCCCGTCTCCATCAGCTCGAGGGTCGCCTGGAAGTCCACCGTGTTGCCCACGAGGATCGGCACGCCCGTCATCTGCTCGACCAGCTCATCGAGACGGAGCCCCTTGAGCGAGCGCGAGATGTGGCGCGCTGTGGTGACTGTAGAGGCCACCACGAACACGTCGACGCCCGCTTCTTTCGCGATCGGCGCGAGGCGCTTGGTGTTCTGTGGCGCGGCGGACACCGCGGCGATGGCGCCGCGGCGCTTGATCTCCTCGATGCGCTGTGCGACCAGGTGGTCCTTGATGGGCTCCTGGTAGATGCGCTGGATCACCGCCGTCGAGTCATCGAGCGACGCGGCAGCGATCTCGGCGAGGGCCGCCCTGGGGTCCTCGTAGCGCGTCTGCACGCCCTCGAGGTGGAGCACCCCGAGGCCGCCCCGCTCGGACATCGCGACGGCGAAGTCCACATCGACGACCGCGTCCATCGATGACGCCAGGATCGGGAGCCGGAAGACCCGATCGCCGAGCTGCAGCGACAGCTCGACCAGCTCCGGGTTGGTGGTCACGGCGCCGGGCACGATCGCCACGTCATCGAAGCCCCAGACCTGCTCGAGGGTCTTGCGTTGTACGGGTGACGAGGCAAGGGCGCGCTCGACGTTAATGCGTGGCTCGAGGGTGGTCATCTGCGGCTCCCGTTCGGTGCGTCGATCCGAGGGTTGTCTACCTGTCGGTCGTGATTGGCGCGTGGGGAACGCGCACGCGAGGCGCCGGTGAGCCAAACAGTGCCGACCTCACGGACTGGAGCGACCGCCCCAGATACGCACGAACCCCACCGGTCGGTGGGGTCCGTAAGAAATTCGCCGTTACGAGGTACGCCACTTCATTGGAGGTCCCGCCGCTCCGCTGAATGTTCGGTGAAGTGTACGCCCGCCTCCGAACCGAGGTCAACGATCTGGTAGAGGCAGGCAATCAATTACGTCCGCCTGCGTCGGGCCTCACGCGAAGTCGCCCCAGGAGCGGCCGGACTTCTCGTCGATGACCAGCGGGACCGCCAGCTCGAGCGAGGGCATGAGGCGATGCGCGATCTCACGTACGTCATCGACCTCCGCGGCCGGCGTCTCGAAGATCAGCTCGTCATGGACCTGC
>CADEHD010000348.1 GCA_902827055.1 uncultured Chloroflexota bacterium
GCCCCGTCCAACTCGCGAGGCAGCTGGAACACTTCGCCTCGCGCGGCGCGATGGACATCGAAGGGCTGGGCGAGCAGCTCTCGTTCCGGCTGGTCGAGGCCGGCCTCGTTCGCACGCTCTCGGACGTGTACGCGCTGCCGGAGCGGCGGGCGGAGCTGCTCGCCCTCGACGGGATCGGCGCGAAGACGCCCGACGCGCTGTTCGCCCGCATCGAGGCGAGCAAACGCCAGCCGCCGCACCGCCTGCTCATCGGCCTCTCGATTCGGCACGTCGGCGGCGAGACCGCCCGCGCTCTCGCGCGCCACTTCGGCAGCATGGATGCACTCCGCACCGCCACCCTCGAGGACATGCTCGGCGTCGAGGGCATCGGCCCGATCGTCGCGCAGGCGGTGTTCGACGCGCTCCACGACGAACGCACGGCGGCCCTCATCGATCGCCTGCGCGACGCGGGCGTGCGCCAGGACGAGGACGTGACGGCGCGGGGCGGCCCCCTCGAGGGCCTGCAGCTGGTCGTGACCGGCGCCCTCACGAAGTGGTCCCGCAACGAGATCGAGGAGTTGATCAAGCGCCTCGGCGGCAAGGTCGGCTCCAGCGTCACGAAGAACACGGCGTACCTCGTCGCCGGCGAGGGTGGCGGCCAGAAGCGCGCGAAGGCGGAACAGCTCGGGACACCCGTCCTCGACGAAGAGGGACTGCTCGAGGTGCTCCGCGAACGCGGCTGGTCCGGCACCTAGCCCGCGCACCCCTCGGGTCCCGCGGCGATACCGCACTTGGGCCTACCGACCGCCGGGGGCAGGCGATAGCCTCTGCCCTACCGAGGAGGTGCCGATGACTACTGCATCCGATGTCACCCGCTACCGGGAGTACCTCCAGGAGGAAGTGGACGGGCTCTACATCTACCGCACCCTCGCGGAGATCGAGGAGGACCCGGACCTCAAGGACCTCTACGAGCGCCTGATCGCCAACGAGCAGCGCCACCTCGACCTCTGGGAGAGCGAGATTACCAAGGCGGGCGGCACCATCGCCGAGGGCAAGCCGAGCTTCCGTGCGCGCGCGTTGATGCGGATCGCGCGCACCTTCGGCGCCGACATGGTGCTCCCGATCATCAAGAACTTCGAGAGCGGCGCGGAATCGATGTACCGCGGCGACGCTGTCGCGGAGGCGGCCGGCCTGGTGGAGGACGAGGGTGCGCACGCGCGCGTCTTCGGCATCCTCGGCAGCGGATCGGCGAGTGGCGTCAAGGGTTCCGTCATCGGCCGTGTCGAGACGCGCCACCGCGCCCTCGGTGGCGGCAACGCCCTGCGCGCGGCCGTCCTTGGCGCGAACGACGGCCTGGTGTCGAACCTCGCCCTGGTCGCCGGGGTGGCGGGCGCGAACCCGGGCAACAGCACGGTCATCCTCGCCGGGGTCGCCGGCCTCCTCGCCGGCGCCGCCTCCATGGCGCTCGGCGAGTGGATCTCGGTCACCACGTCACTGGAGGCAACCCAGGCGCAGATCGAGGTGGAGCGCGAGGAGATCCGCCTCATGCCGGAGGCAGAGGCCGAGGAGCTTGCGCTGATCTACCAGGCCCGCGGCATGCCGCGCTCCGAGGCGGAGGCGCTGGCCCGCTCGATCATCTCGAACCCCGACCACGCGCTCGCCACGATGTCCCGCGAGGAGCTCGGCGTCGTCCCCGAGGAGCTCGGCTCCGCGATGACGGCCGCGGTCACCTCGTTCATCCTGTTCGCGCTGGGCGCCGTCATGCCGGTGCTGCCGTTCCTCTTCTTCGAGGGTGTCGCCGCGCTGGCCGGGAGCGCCGTGCTCTCGTCGGCGGGCCTGTTCTTCCTCGGGGGTGGGATGACGCTGCTCACGGGTCG
>CADEHD010000349.1 GCA_902827055.1 uncultured Chloroflexota bacterium
GTGGGGATGAGCGCCGCGATCTACGCGCCGCAGCGAGTGCGGTCGCTCTTCCTCGGGGGGGCGTCGCCGTACGGCGCAGTGGACTTCTCAATGACGCAACGACCGTGGGACGAGACGTGGCCCTTCGTGCAGGCGTTCCCCCGCGCGCATCGAGAGGCGTGGGAGGCGCTGTCCGGCGCCCAGTGGCGCTTCGGTGGCGCCGTGCAGGCGCTGCGCACGACGGCCGTGCCCTACGTGCTATTCGCGGGCGCGCGCGACGTGGGACCGCACCGGGGAGTGACGCGATTCGCTCGCGAGCACGAGGCGGCGTCGGGATTCGCGTCGCATTTCATCATTGCGGACGCGAATCACCTCGATGCGGCGGGGCGCGTGGACGAGGTCGTGCCGCGGCTCGAGGCGTTCGTGGCGGACGTCGAGGCGGCGCACCGGTCCTCGGATTGACGGACTTCCCGCGGAGTTCTTACGGATGCCCCATCTTCCCGCCCGGGTGGCCGGGCATACTGGCTGCATGAAGCTCTTCAAGTTCTTCAGCGACTCTCACGCAGCGGCTCCCGAGGCGGCCCACATCGCGGTTGCCAACGAGGGCCCGGTTGAGCGACGGCGGCCCGCGACCACGTGCGCGAACTGCCTCGAGGCGCGCCACGACCTCGTCTACCTCGAGAACGGTCGCGACTACTGCCCGGCGTGCGCGGTGCGCTGCTGGGAGCAAATGCGCTTCCAGCCCGCAGGACGCCGATCCGGCGACCTGACGCTCGCGCAGCTGCTGAACTAGCGGAGCTCGCCCCCGAGCGCCGCGCCTCGCCTCCTGCAGCCTCCCGTCGACACGGTCGCCACGCGGCCCAGCCCGCCCCCGAGCGCTTCGTTTCCAACGCCCTCGCCCTCGGGTAGTCTGTGCGCCATCAAGACCGGTCCACGCGAATCGGGATGCACGCAGAGGGGTGCCGCATGGCGTTGATCATCGGAGTCACCGGGGCAATCGCGACGGGGAAGAGCGGCGTCTGCTGGCACCTTGTCGAGAAGTACAACGCGCTGCACGGCGACGCCGACAAGCTGGTGCATCGCATGTTCGACCCGGGCACCCGCGGCTACTACGACGTGATCAAGGAATTCGGCCGCGAGGTCCTGCTGCCGGACGGCTACGTCGACCGCAAGAAGATCGGGGACATGGCCTTCGGCAACCCGGAGGTGATGAGCCGCTGGATGAAGGCCATCGGCAACATCGAGACGCAGATTCGAACCACCGTGGACCGCTGGCGGGCCGAGCTTGGCCCCAACGACATCGCGATCCTCGAGGCCGTGAACCACATCGAGGCGGGGTACGCGGCATGGTGCGACGCCACGTGGCTGGTCGCCGCCGAGCCGGAGACGATGAAGCGGCGCCTGATGGCGCGCAACAACTTCACGGAGGAAGAGGCGGAGAAGCGCATGAGCGCGCAGCGCCCGTGGCAGACCCGGGCACCGGGGGCCGACCACGTCTTCCACAATGACGGCACTGTCGAGGAGCTCATGGCCGAGGTCGATCGGGTCATGGACGACACGATCGCGAAGCACCAGGCGGGCACGTTGCCGCCCTCGGTGTACCACGCATGGCGCGAGGCGAACCCGCGGCCGGCGCCGCAGCGTCCGCCAGAGCCAGCCAAGGCGTCGTCCTAGGCGGGCATCCGAGCGGGTATCGCCGCGCGTTCTCCTGTTGAGCGAATGGAGCCCGGCATGTCAGCAGCTACAACCTGGAACGGGACGGCGACGGTTCCTGGCGCGGTGGACTCGACGCCGTGGCGCACTGGGCTCGCGACCGTCGTGTCAGCCCTCGCGGCGCTGATGGTCGCCACGGCAGCGGTTGGACTCGGGG
>CADEHD010000350.1 GCA_902827055.1 uncultured Chloroflexota bacterium
CCAACGCGCCGCCTTTCCGCTGCCACGGAACCCCGAGAGGTGAGCGCGGGGGTCCACATCCGGATCCCAGACCCAAGGGCCGGCGGCAGCTCGTCGAATGGGATCGCGTTCTTGTTCACCACCACCCCGCAACGCTCAAGGAGGTCGGCCGCCTCCTGGCCATTGAGGTCCTTCGGCCGCACGTCGACGAGGACGAGGTGCGTCTCGGTGCCCCCGCCCACCAGGCGTAGGCCGCCGGCGCTGAGCGTCTCCGCCAGCATCTTGGCGTTCTCCACGGTCTGGTGAGCGTACGCCTGGAACTGCGGCGTCGCCGCTTCCTTCAACATGACGGCCTTGCCGGCGATCACGTGCATCAGCGGCCCGCCCTGCGTCCCCGGGAACACCCCTCGATCCACACGCCGCGCGAAGTTGGCATCGCACAGGATCATGCCGCCGCGAGGGCCGCGGAGCGTCTTGTGCGTGGAGGTCGTGACAACGTGCGCAAGCCCCGCCGGGGATGGGTGCGCGCCACCCGCGACCAACCCCGAGATGTGCGCCATGTCCGCCATGAGAATCGCACCGACCTCGTCGGCGATCTGGCGGGCGCGCGCGAAGTCGAACTGGCGCGGGTACGCGGTCGCGCCCACCACGATGATCTTCGGGCGGTGCTCCTTGGCCGTCGCGAGCATCGCGTCGTAGTTCAGCAGCTCGGTCTCACGATCGACGCCGTAGGGCACGATGTCGTACAGCTTGCCGGTCGCGTTGACCGAAGCACCATGCGTCAGGTGCCCCCCGGCCGGGAGCTCCATGCCCATGAGCTTGTCGCCCGGAGCCAGCACGCCGGTGTAAACGGCCATGTTCGCCTGCGCGCCCGAGTGTGGCTGCACGTTGGCGTGCGCCATGCCGAACAGCGCGGTGGCTCGATCGATCGCCAGTTGCTCGACGATGTCCACGAACTCGTTGCCGTGGTAGTAGCGCTTGCCGGGGTACCCCTCGGCGTACTTGTTCGTGAGCACGGTGCCGACGGCCTCGATCACCGCGGCGCTCGCGTAGTTCTCGCTCGCGATCATCTCGAGGACCGTGCGCTGGCGCTCCTCCTCCTGGGCGATGGCGGAGGCGACCTCGGGGTCGACCGCGGCGAGCGCGGGCCTCAGGGACAGGGCATCGGTGGGCGCGTTCGCCATCGCAGGACCTCTCAGCAAGACTCGGAATGAGCGGGAATCGGGGTGCGGGAGGGTCGATCTTAAGTCGCGAGGGCGCCTCGTACGAGTGCCGGTGCTACATGGGGGTACTCGCTGGCCGACGCACGCCATCGACCTGCTCCCACGCCCAGTCGTTGAGCAACATCAGCCCCCCCGCGACCAGCGAGTGCCCGCCGAGGACCACCGGGACGGGCGAAGCGTTCGCCGCCTCGACCAGCTCGCGCAACCCCGGGTCGGCGATCGCGTCCACCAGGCCGAGGTCGGCGGCGAAGCGATCGGCGCGCGACGGCTGTAGCCCCAGTTGGACGAGGATGGGGCGCATATCGAGGAAGGCAGCCCCGCACAGCTGAGGCAGCAGCGTCCCGAAGAACGCGCGCGGACCCGCGGACGCGATCAGCATTCCCAGCATCGAGCGCGCCGTGCCATCCGCCTCCCGGCCCGCTGCGGACATCCCGCGCTCCTCGGCGAGCAGCCGCACGCGACACGCGGTCTCTCGCTCGAGGTACCGCCAGGCCCCCGAGGAGACGCGACCGGCCACCAGCACCTCGGCGTGACGATCCGTGAACTGGCGAGAAGCCGCATCGAGGCGCAGCGGCAGCGGAAGCCCTTCGAGGACGGCGCGGAGGCGCGTGCCG
>CADEHD010000351.1 GCA_902827055.1 uncultured Chloroflexota bacterium
CAGGAGGCGCTCGATTGACGACCATGGTTGCCAGTCGCGGTGAGCTTCCGGCTGGGGGCAGGCTGCGGCCGACCGGGCGGCATCGGCTCCCCGGGCTCTCGAGATCCGCTCTCGAACGCTTTTCCAAGACGAACAAGCCACGCTGACGATGCGCCGCTCGGCCGCCGGCCGGGGGCGAAACCCGCCCCGCGCGACCCTTTCCGCGGTCCGAGCTCCTTCGGCGGCATCCGTGGCTTCCTGGCTTTCCGTGGGCGCGCTGCCTCGCTGACCATTCCCGTCCAGGCTTGGACCCTCGTCCAGGCTCGCACGAGGATCGGCGGCCTGGCGCGCTGTCCGCCGGCGATCTTTCCCATGACAAGTGATCCCTTCTCGGGGCGTAGCTCCCCGAGCCCGGACCCGCGATCGTTCGCGGGTCCCGACCAGGACCAGCGGCCTTTCGCCGGTCCAGACGGCGCTTCTTTCTCTCGCCAACGACGCTCGAGCGAGACCCCGCCCGGGGGCGCGTCCTCTTCCTTCGGTGCCGGGCTGAACCCATCCGGCTCGCCTTCCGGAGCCTCGCTCGTCCCCGAGCGGACCCGCTCGGGCCGCAAGCGTCGCTCGCGCTCCGGTGGACGCAAGCGTGCGGGCCGCAGCACGGAGAGCGGCCTCGACGGCGGGCCCGCGATCGGAGCCGACCCGGATCCCGTCGACGACGGCGACCACGGAGCCGACGACCAGGCGCTCGAGGTGCGCGACGAGCGCGACCCGTCGAGCCCCGGCGACGAGCGCGACGGGTCGCCGCGCCGCTCGCGTCGCCGCCGGCGCGGGCGCTCCAAGAAGAGCGCGCAGTCGGCCGACGGGAGCACCGTCGACGCCCCCGAGCGCAGCCCGGAGACGGCCGAGGACGATCCTGGCGACGAGGACGGGGCACCCCGCAAGCGCCGCCGTCGAGGCACGCGCGGGGGGCGCCGGCGGCGCCGCAAGGTCGGGACCGCGGTCGAGGCCGCGGTCGAGATCGAGGCCATTCCCGGCGAGGACGACGAGCTCCCCGAGGCGGAGATCGCCGAGCTCCCGGACGAGGCCATCCTCGTCGGGGACGAAGCCACGGAGACGGGCCGCGGCGGCCGCCGCAAGCGCAACCGTTCGGGGCGGCGCGCCGAGAAGGGCGAGGAGCACTCCTCGCGCTCGAAGCGTGCGCGCCGCGGTCGCCCGTCCCGCGAGCAGGAGGACGACGACGAGGAGGAGATGGACCTGGAGATCGCCGCGCCTGCCGAAGGGCCGGCCTCGGTCATCCTCGTGAACGCGATCGAGCCGGAGGAGACGCGCGTGGCCGTCGTGTCCGAGGGCCGCGTCATCGATCTCCAGATGACGGTCCCGATGCGCCACTCCTACGTCAGCGACATCTATCGCGGGCGGGTGGTCAATCTCGAGCCCGCCATCGGCGCGGCGTTCGTGGACTTCGGGCAGGGGCGCAACGGCTTCCTGCACGCCTCGGACGTCCTGCCGAGCTACGGCGATCCCGACTGGAGCCTCGACAAGCTGCTCACCACCCCCCAGCAACCGGAGGGCGACGCGGACGCGGACGCGGAGGGCGAGAGCGAAGGCGAGCCGCAGGCCGAGGCCGAGGCCGAGGGCGGAGAGGACTGGGAGGCCGAGGGCTCCGCCAAGCGCGATGCCGGCGGCGGCCGGTCCGGCCGCGGTCGTGGCAATGGTCGCGGGCGTCGCCAGCGGCTCTCGATCGACCGCTTGCTCAAGAAGGGGCAGATGGTCGTGGTGCAGATCACCAAGGACGCGATCGGCGACAAGGG
>CADEHD010000352.1 GCA_902827055.1 uncultured Chloroflexota bacterium
TCGCCACCACCGTCGACCACATCTCCGGCGGCCGCCTCAACCTCGGTATGGGCGCCAGCTGGTACGAGCTGGAGCACACGGCGTACGGCTTCGAGCTTGGCCCGCCCGGGCAGCGGCTCGCGAAGCTCGACGAGGCCCTCGAGGTGATCACGCGCCTCTGGTCCGGCGCCGACCGCGTCTCCTTCGAGGGCGAGCACTACTCGCTTCACGAGGCGCCGTTCCTCCCGCGACCGCTCCAGTCACCGCGGCCACCGATCTGGATCGGCGGTGGTGGCGAGCGCAAGACGCTGCGCCTCGTCGCGCGCTACGCCGACGCGTGGAACGGCCTCGGGCCACTCGAGACCCTGCAGCGCAAGGTCCAGGTGCTCCACCAGCACTGTGTCGACGTCGGGCGCGACCCGGCCTCGATCCAGCTCACGGCCGGTGCGCCGGTGATCCCCGACCAGATCTACGAGGGCTACGTCACCCGCACTGCCGAGCGCCTCGGTGTCTCCGTCGACGACGTCCGCCGCCGCACCTTCGGTGGCGACGCGGAGCACATGCGCGCCGCGACGCAGGCCTACCTCGACGCGGGCTTCACCCACATGGTTCTGATGGTGAACACGCCCTACGACTTCGGGGTGTTCGAGCGCCTGTCCCGCGAGGTGCTCCCGGCGTTTCGCTAGGCCACGCCCCGCCTGCGACCCTGTCTCGCCCAGCGCCTGCCGCCTCGACTCGAAAGCACGACCCGTGCTTCCGCCGTCACGCGGGTGAGGTGTGCACGCGCAGTTCGACGATCGTGACGGGCGATCGCGGGCGCTCGTCACGGTCGCGCACCGTCCTCGCGCAGGTCACTCGCTCGAGTCGTGGTCGAGTCCTTCTCGAGATCGTCGCGAGTCGACCGTCATGCTCTGTGGATAGTCGTCCTCGATATCGGTCTATGCGACTTCACGTTAGACAATTGTTCGTGCTACGTTTCCTACCGGGCGGGGAGGGACAAACAATCAGGTTTCGAAGAAGGAGTCTCGATGCCCACGCCACGCAACGCAGGGAAGCCCTGGTCGGCAGACGACGAGCGCCAGCTCAAGTCCATGGCCAAGAGCAGCACGGCCAAGGAAATCGCCGCCAAGCTCGGTCGCACCGAGGGATCGGTGAGCGCCAAGGCCGGTGAGATGCGCGTGTCGCTCGGTGGCGGGGTCTCCCGCGCCCGGACGACCGTCAAGACCGCGGCCAAGCCCGCAGCGAAGTCTGCCGCCCGTCCTGCGGCCAAGGCTGCTGCGAAGCCCGCTGCGAAGAAGGTCGCTGCCAAGCCGGCCGCCAAGAAGACGACCGCTGCTCGTCCGGCTGCACGCGCCGCCGCCAAGCCGGCCGCCAAGAAGACCACGGCTCGGCCCGCCGCTCGTCCGGCCAGCCGCCCCGTCTCGCGCACGGCTGCTCGCCCCGCGGCGCGCAGCACCGCACGTCCGGCCGCTCGCCCCGCTGCCCGCCCGGCAGCGCGCGCGACCGCTCGCCCCGCGGCTCGCACGGCCGCTCGGGGGTCCCGCCGCTAGGCGGACGGCCAGGCCACACCCCGGCCGTCACGGCCACCACGAGGCCACTCGTCTTCCCGGCGAGTGGCCTCTTTTCTTCCCCGCCGTCAGACCATCTGGCTCAGTCGTTCGATCGCACGACTTCGGGGACGATGCGCAGGATCGCGCGCTTGTCGCGCGTGAGCTCCGCCGAGAGCGTCTCGTCGTCCGGGATCGCGGCCCCGCGGTGCCGGCGCACTCGCTTCGTCAGCTCGCGCCGCTCGGGATCCTCCG
>CADEHD010000353.1 GCA_902827055.1 uncultured Chloroflexota bacterium
GGACGCGGCCGCGACGCTTCACCTCGATGCCCTCGACGCGCGGGCTGTTGAACGGGAACGTGCGCTCCACGCCAACGCCCGAGGCGATGCGGCGAACAGTGAACGCCCCCGCAGGACCCTCGGTGATGCGGATCACCAGGCCCTCGAAGGGCTGGATGCGCTCCCGCTCACCCTCGACGACGCGCACAGCGACGCGAATCGTGTCGCCGGGGCCGAAGGCGGGCAGGTTCGGGTTACGCGGCTGAGCGAGCTCAGCGAGGTTGATCGAAGGCATCTTGGGTATCCGTGGGTCGCAGTGCTTCGGGAATGAGCCGTGAGCATACCCGGATGGACGCCCCTGCGTCGAGGCGGATCAACTGCATAACAGTTTAGGCGCCCCTCAGCGCCCGTCCTCCAGCGCCCGGCGCTCGGCGGGACTGAGTTCGGCGGCGTCCAGGAGGTCCGGACGGCGATCCGCGGTCCGCGCGATGCGCTGGGAGCGGCGCCACCCTTCGATCTCCGCGTGGTGCCCGGAGAGCAGGACGCCGGGCACGGCCCACCCGCGGAACTCCGCGGGCCGGGTGTACTGGGGGTACTCGAGTAGGCCGCCCTCGAAGCTCTCCTCGTCGAGCGAGGCCGCGCCACCGAGGACGCCGGGGACGCGTCGTGCAACGGCATCGATGACCAGCAACGCGGGCAGCTCCCCGCCGGACACGACGAAGTCGCCGACGCTGACCTCGATGTCGACGACGTGCTCGCGGAACCGCTCGTCGACGCCTTCGTAGCGCCCGCACACCAGGAGCAGGCGCTCCATCGAGGCCAGTTCACGCACGAGCGCGTGGTCCAGGCGACGGCCCTGCGGGGACATCAACACCACGGTCGCGCGGGGTTCCGCAAGCGGTTGAATCGCCTCGACGGCGGCGAACAGCGGCTCCGGCTTCATCACCATCCCGGCGCCACCCCCGAAGGGGTAGTCGTCGACGGTGCGATGCCTGTCGGTGGCCCAGGCGCGCAGGTCGTGCACGGCGACCTCGATGAGGCCGCTGTCGAGGGCGCGCCGGAGGATCGTCTCGTCGAGCGGGCGCTCGAAGATGCGCGGGAAGATCGTCAGGACGTCGAAGCGCACGCTCAGTTGCCGGGCTCGCGTGGCGCGTGGTCCATCGCGCCCAGCTGGTCGATCGCGTGCGGCAACACCTCGAGGATCGCCTGCAGGCTCTCCGTCGCGCCGCGTTCGCTCCCCGGCAGATTGACGATCAGCGTGCCGTCGCGCACGGCCGCCACCCCTCGGGAGAGCGCCGCCAGTGGCGTGCTCGCTCGCCCGGCGGCGCGCATGGATTCCGGGATGCCGGGCACGATGTAGTCGGCGACTCCGACGGTTGCCTCGGGCGTCCGGTCGCGTGGCGAGAGGCCCGTGCCGCCGGCGGTCAGCACGAGGGCAAAGGAGGCGTCGGACCACCCTCGCAACCGCTCGGCGATGAGGTCGGGGTCGTCGGGGAGCAGGTCGCGAGCGCGTACCTCGAAGCCGGCCCTCTCGAGGATCGCGGCGACCGCAGGGCCCGCGGTGTCCACGGTCTCCCCTCGCGAGCCGCGGTCGGACACGGTGAGCACGGCGGCCGTGCGTCGGGGTGAGTTCGTCGTCACCGCGTCATCGCCGCCTCCCGGCACCGGAGCGAGGCCGCACGCCACCCCGCACCGACTCCCCGGCGGCGGCCCGGCGCGCGGCACGGGCGATGGCCTGCTGCATCAGGTACACGGACGCCTTGCTGTGCACCTGCATCCGCTTTCGGCGCTT
>CADEHD010000354.1 GCA_902827055.1 uncultured Chloroflexota bacterium
CGTAGGGCCCGTAGCGCCCGACGCGGATCGCGACGTCCCGGCCGTGCTCGGTCTTGCCGAGGGGGATCGAGGAGACCTCGCGGGCGTCGATGTCGCCCAACCCCTCCGCGATGCGCGCCTTCAGACCGATGTTGCGCTCGTCCTCCTGCGGCGTGCCGTTAGCGCCGCCGAAGTAGAACTCGCGGAGCCAGGGGCGCGCCTCGATGTCGCCGGCCGCGACCGCGTCGAGGCGGTCCTCCATGCGCGCCGTGAAGTCGAGATCCACGAGCTCGGGGAAGTGCTCCTCGAGCAGTCGAGTCACTGCGAACGCAACGAAGTTGGGAACGAGCGCCGAGCCGCGCTTGTGAACATAGCCACGGTCCTGGACCGTCTGGATGATCGTCGCGTAGGTGGACGGGCGGCCGATGCCGCGCTCCTCCAGCTCGCGGACCAGGCTCGCCTCCGTGAAGCGGGCCGGTGGCTGCGTCTCGTGCCCGCGAGCGCTCGTCTCGAGGGTCTGCAGCACCTGGCCCTCGCGCCGGGGTGGGAGCACGCGCTCCTGGTCCTCGAGTTCCGCGTCTGGATCGTCGGACCCCTCGACGTAGGCGCGGAGGAAGCCGGGGAACGTGATCACCTTGCCCGAGGTGGTCAGCACTGCGTTGCCGTGGTCGCCTGCCGCTGCCTCGAAGCGGACGTTCGTGCGCATTCCCGTCGCGTCGCGCATCTGGCCGGCGACGGTGCGCTTCCAGATCAGGTCGTACAGGCGGAAGGCGTCGGCATCGAGCGTGGCACGAAGCTGCTCGGGGGTCTGGAACTCGTCGCCGGCGGGGCGAATGGCCTCGTGCGCCTCCTGCGCGCCACGGGAGGACGCACGGTAGACGCGAGGCTGATCGGGCAGGTACTCGTTGCCGTAGAGGGCGCGCACCTGGTTCCGCGCGGCGTCGATCGCCTGCGTCGACAGGTTCGTCGAGTCCGTGCGCATGTAGGTGATGTAGCCGTTCTCGTAGAGGCCCTGCGCGATGCGCATCGTGCGCTGAGCCGTGAAGCGGAGCTTGCGCCCGGCCTCCTGCTGGAGCGTCGACGTGATGAAGGGCGCGGGTGGGCGCTGCGTGAACGGGCGCTCGGTCACCTCGCGGACCGTCGAGGGCTGACCGCGGAGCAGCGTGGCCACCGATTCCGCCGTGGCCTGGTCGAGGAGCGCCGCGTCCGACGCGAGTTCGCCGGTGGTCGGGTTGAAGTCGCGACCGCTCGCGACGCGCTTGCCACCGATCTCGACGAGGCGCGCGGGGACTCGGTCCAGCTCGCCGCCGGCAGTGCCGTTCGCACCGAGGGTCGCGTCCACGTCCCAGAACGAGGAACGCACGAACCGCATGCGAGCGCGTTCGCGTTCCACGACCAGGCGCACCGCCGCGGACTGGCTGCGGCCCGCCGAGAGTCGGGGACGCACCTTCTTCCAGAGGACCGGGGACACCTCGTAGCCGTAGAGCCGGTCGAGGATGCGTCGGGCCTCCTGGGCCTGGACCAGCTCCTCGTCGATGTCACTAGGTGTGGCCAGGGCCTCCTCGATCGCCTTGCGGGTGATCTCGTGGAAGACCATGCGGCGGACGGGGACGCGCGGCTGCAGCACCTCGCGCAGGTGCCAGGCGATAGCCTCCCCCTCGCGGTCCTCGTCAGTGGCGAGGTAGAGCTCGCGCGCGTCCTTGAGGAGCGCCTTCAGCTTCGAGACCTGCTGCCGCTTCGCGGCGGCCACGATGTAGAGCGGCTCGAAGTCGTCATCG
>CADEHD010000355.1 GCA_902827055.1 uncultured Chloroflexota bacterium
GGCGTTCGAAGACAGGAAGACACCGGGAGAAAACACAAAGAGAGGCGCCACCGGCGCCTCTCTTGTTTGGTCACGCCCGAGGGCCGCGCGCTAGCTGGGGACCTTCGCCCGCGCGGCTGCCTTGTCCTGGTACCAGAGGGCGTTGATCTCCTTGAAGACCTGCTGGTCCTCCGGCACGTCATCCTCGGCGAAGATGGCGCTCACGGGACAGGCCGGCTCGCACGCACCGCAGTCGATGCACTCGTCCGGGTCGATGTACTCCATGCGGTCGGTGCCCTCTTCGAAGTGGATGCAGTCCACGGGGCAGACATCGACGCACGACTGGTCGAGCGTGTCGATACAAGGCTGCGTGATGACGTAGGCCATCGGAGGTCCCTTCAGGTTTGCGCAGGACACATTCTATGTAGGGCAAACGGGGCACATGGGGCAAGGGCGCAGCTTCCGACGGCTATCGCTGCCAGAAGCGCCAGCCCCGTGCACGAGCCGGCGCGCGCGCTGCCTCGGCGTCCGCGCGCTGGCGCTCGAGGGTGTCGGCGGCGGCGCGGACGGCGGCGTCGAGTCGGCGACGGAGCAGCGCTGCCTCGCCCGAGAGGTCGAGCGCGGCGCTCGGATCCTCGGGCGTCACGTCCGGATGGAGCCGCGTCACGGCCTCCACGAGTCCGGGCGTGACGGATCGGCCCGACAGGCCGATCTGCTTGAGCTCGTTGACGAGTCCCAGCAGCGCCTCGCCGAGGAGGCGGATCTGGTAGTCGGTGGCCGGGAGGGCGATCGCCGCGTGGTCGAGCGCCTGGTCCAGGGCGTCGCGCAGCGGGGTCAGTCCGAACGCATGCGGCTGCCGCGTGACCGGGTCCAGCTCGGTGCCGGGGCGGCCGAGGTGGTACAGGCAGGCCAGGTAGAGCAGTCGGGCCTCGGGCTGGCGGAGCGAGAGCTCAGGCATGCCTCGAGCGTAGCGCGTCCCGCGCCATGGCCGGCGACGCGGCTGGCCGGCGGCGGTGGTGGCTAGGCGGGGGTGGTGGCGGCGGGCGCCCGAGGGGTGCGCGCGCGGCGTGGCTTGCTCGGTGCGGGAGGCGTGGGGATGGCTTCGAAGCCGTCCTTCCGCAGCGCCTCGGCGAGGAAGCGACCGGTGACCGAGTCCGGGTGGCGCGCGATGTCCTCGGGGGTGCCGGCCGCGAGGAGGCGGCCGCCTGCCTCGCCGCCTTCCGGTCCGAGGTCGATGAGCCAGTCTGCGTTGCGCATCACATCGAGGTGGTGCTCGATGACGACGACCGTGTTGCCCTGGTCGACGAGCGCCTGCAGCACCGTGAGCAGCGCCTCGGTGTCCGCGAACGAGAGGCCAGTCGTGGGCTCGTCGAGGATGTAGACGGTGCGTCCGGTGCCGCGTCGCGAGAGCTCGGTCGCGAGTTTCACGCGCTGCGCTTCGCCGCCGGACATCGTGGTGGCGGGCTGTCCGAGGCGGATGTACCCGAGGCCCACCTGGTGCAGCGTCTCGAGCTTGCGGCGGGCGGCGGGGAAGGCCTCGAAGAACTCGAGCGCCTCGCTCACCGTCATGTTGAGGACCTCGGCAATGGTCTTGCCGCGGAAGAGGATCTCCAGCGCCTCGCGGTTGTAGCGGGCGCCGTGGCAGACCTCGCAGGGCACGGTGACGTCCGGGAGGAACTGCATCTCGATCTGGATGTAGCCGTCACCCGAGCACGCCTCGCAGCGGCCGCCCTTCACGTTGAAGGAGAAGCGCCCCGCCTTGT
>CADEHD010000356.1 GCA_902827055.1 uncultured Chloroflexota bacterium
GCTCCTGCTGGGGCTCGTGGTGGGCAGCGCCGTCGGCATCGGGCTGGCGTTGCTGGGCGTCCCGCTATCGGTCGGTCTCGCCGTCATCGCCGGGCTCACCGAACTGGTACCCGTCGTCGGCCCGTGGCTCGGCGCGGTGCCGGGCCTGCTGGTGGTACTGGCCACCGACCCGGGGAGCTTCGCGTGGGTTGCGCTCCTGTACCTCGGCGTGCAGCTCTCGGAAAACTATCTGCTCGTGCCTCGGATCCAGGGCGGGGCCGTGGAGATCCACCCTGCGATGGTGCTCGTCCTGCTCGTCGTGTTCGGGGCCGTGATGGGCTTCTGGGGCCTGGTCGTGGCAGTACCGCTCGCCGCGATTCTCCGCGAGCTGTTCTGGTACGCCGACGCGCGGCTCCGGGGAGTTGAGCCCGCGGCAGCGTTCGCCGCGACGCGGGTGGGACAGGTGATGCACCGCCGGAAGAGCGCGCCCCCGCGCCGCTAGTGGATCAACCCCACAAGTACGACCGGCCGGCCCACGCCCGCCGAGCCACCCTCGGGCGCGACGGCGATCATGATCGTGCTCGGCTCAATGCTCGAGTTCGGCCGCAGGACCAGCTCGGCGCTCCCCTGGTCATCGGGCGTGAACGTGCCCGCGGGAACCGCCGTCGTCCCCTGCAGCAGCCATGCCTGGTAGACGCTCCCGAAGGGCAGCGGCGGCAGGTCTTTCGCGACGACCACGCCGGCCGTGGCGCTCTCGCTCCACACGTATCGGCCGTGCGCATCGTGGCCGGACGGCGTCGGCAGGAGCGGGCTGTTGCGCGCCTGCGGGTCCGTGGTGACGGCGAGCATCACCTGCTGCGCCTCCTGGGTGTCTTCGATCTGACGTCGCAGGCCCTCGCCAGTGAAGTTGGCGCCCGCAGCCACCACGAGCTGCGCGATCTGCTTCGCGTCGGACTCCACCACGGCCGTGAGTTCGGCGTTCTGCTGCTCGAGGCGCGTCACGCTCTGCTCCACCCGGAGCCCCCACGCCACGCCGAGCATGCACGCCGCGATGGCTGTCGCCCAGCCCGCGAGCTCGCGCATGTTGATCCGCCGACGCGGAACCGAGGTCTCGCGGCGCGCCGCTTCCATCACCCGCGTCCGGAGAGCGGGGTCCGCGCGTCGGAGAGGGACCGAGAGCGCGATCAGGTCGACCACCTCGTGGTACCCACGCAGGTCCTCCGCCGCCTCCCGGTCGGACCGCACGAGTTCCTCAACAGCCTGCGCGTCGGGGCCGGATAGCGTCCCGAGCGCGTAGGCTGCGAGCAGGTCCTCGCGTTCCTCAGGCGTCACGATTCCTCCGCATTGCTCGGCGGGGCGGCCTGCGCCGCAACGCCTCGCTTACCCGCTCCCGAGCAAGCCCTTCAGCTTCTGCATCCCGAGGCGGACCCTCGTCTTGACCGTCCCCAGCGCGTCACCCGTCCGCGCCGCGATCTCTGTCTGCGACAGGCCGGCGAAGTACGCCAGCTCCAGTACCTCGCGTTGCGCGACCGGCAGCTGATCGAGCGCTGCTCGGACGGCGCGACGCTGATCGGCCAGCACAGCCTCGGTGAGCGGATCCATGAACCGCCCGGTGTCCGGCAGCTCGGAGAACCCCTCGTCCTGGGAGTCCTCGAGCATGACCCGCCGCGAGAGCCGCCGTCGTTCGTCGATCGCCCGATTTCGGGACACCGACATCAGCCAGCTCACGAAGCGGCCCCGCTCCGGGTT
>CADEHD010000357.1 GCA_902827055.1 uncultured Chloroflexota bacterium
CTCGACCATGAAGTCGCGCCACGCGCGCCACGACACGGACGTCGACAGGATGTTCACCATCGGCGAGTTGTCGGCGTTGCCGAACCACACGCCGGCCACGAGGTGCGGCGTGTAGCCCACGGCCCACGTCTCGCCAATGTCCTTGCTGTCATTGCCGTAGGGCTCGCTGGTGCCGGTCTTCTGCGCCGATGGGCGATCGGGCAGCTGGATCGCGCCACACGCGCCGAAGGTGATGCACTGGTTGTTGCCGTTCGAGATCACGGACGTCACGAGGTACGCCACGCCCTCGCTGACGACGCGACGCTCGACCGGCTCCTTGTACTCGTAAAGGACTTTGCCCTCGGAGTTGCTGACCTTGAGGAGGCTCACGGGATCGATCTGCCGTTCACCCGGCAGGTGCTTCACCAGCGCATCCTGGCCGCGCATCGACCCGCCCGCCGCGAGCACCGAGTACGCGTACGTGAGGTCCTCGAGGGTGACCTCGCTGCCTCCGAGGGTCAGCGCGGGGCCGTAGCCGGAGTCGCTGTTCAGCGTCGTGAACCCCACCGACCGCAGCTGGGCCAGCGTCTGGGGCACGCCCGCGAAGATGATCGCCTTGAGCGCGGTGACGTTGAGTGAATTCCCCAGCGCCTTGTCGGCGGGGATGATTCCCGCGTACGAGTTGATCGGGTTCCGCGGCGAGAAGTCCTCACCTGTCGACGCGTCCTTGATCTTCGTCGGCACATCGAAGATCCCAGTGCCGGTGCTCCAGCCCTTCTGGAACGCGGTCATGTAGGTGAACGGTTTCAGCGTCGACCCTGGCGAGTTCTCCGCCTTCACGTTGTCGTTCCGTCCCTCGATGTCGTCGCGGAAGTAGTCTCGACTACCGACGTACACGAGGATCTGCGCCGTCTTCGGGTCGAGGGCGTAGAACGCGCCGTTGTGCCCCCGCGAGGGCGTCTCGTACTCGCGGATCCACTTCTCCAGCGACTCGGTCGCGATGCGCTGGAGGTCCGGGTCGAGCGTGGTGGTGACCTCCAGGCCCTGCCGGTAGAGCGCGTCCGTGCCGAAGCGTTCCGTGAGCTCGCTCGCGATGGGGCCCAGCACGAAGTGCGGCGCCTCGATGTCGAATCGTGCCTGTCGCAGTGTGAGCGGTTCGCTCCGCGCGCGCTGCGCCTCCTCAGCGGTCAGGCGGTTGTGGCGCACCATCAGGTCCAGCACCTCGGCCTGCCGTGCCTTCGCCGACTGCGGGTTGCGCAGCGGGTCGTAGCGCACCGGCTGCTGTGGCACTCCGGCCAGCAGCGAGGCCTCGGCCAGCGTCAGGTCCGCCGCAGGCTTGCCGAAGTACCCCTGCGAGGCGGCCTCGATACCCACGTACACGCCGCCGTAGGAGATCGAGTTCAGGTACCACTCGAGCACCTGGTCCTTCGGGTACCGGGTCGTCAGCTCGAGCGCGATCGCCGCCTCCTTGAGCTTGCGCTCTACCGAGCGCTGGGCGCGCTCCTCGGGCGGGATGTAGACGGTCTTGGCCAGCTGCTGCGTGATCGACGATCCGCCCGACCCCTGGAACGGATCGCCCCCGAACGGCGAGAAGTTCTCCCAGCCCGCGCGTACGAGGCCGCGGACGTTCAGGCCGCTGTTCTCCCAGAACGACGCGTCCTCGGTGGCCACAGTGGCGTCGATGAGCCACGGCGAGATCTCCCCGATCGGCACGGGCCGTCGCAACCCACCGA
>CADEHD010000358.1 GCA_902827055.1 uncultured Chloroflexota bacterium
GATCGGTAGCCGGAGCGTCGGGAGCAAGGACGCGGGCCTGACTCACGAACGCGAGGAACTCGTCGAGCGTGCGGACGCGGGCCGCGCAAACCGGGGAGCGCGGGGGACTGGCCGCGGGCAGCGTCTGATACTGGGCGCTTCGGTCAACTTCGCAGGGTTGTCGCAATGCCGGTCACTTAAGCGACAAGCGGCCGTCCATGCGGGTGTTTTGAGCACGTCATCTATACTCCGCCACGGTGGTGGAGGAGGTGGCGGATGGAGCTGGGCGCGGCCCTGCTCGCCGTTGGTGCGGGCGACCGCGCGGCGAGCTTCGAGATCTTCAGTGAAACCCTCGAGCCCGCGTGGATCGATGCGGCGTTGCACGCGACCGATCGCGCGACAGTCCGACGACGGAAGCTGCCGGCGCATTTCGTCGTGTGGCTCGTCATCGGCATGGCGCTGTTCCGCGATCGCTCGATCCGCGAGGTGGTGCGCCATCTCCATCTCGTGCTGCCCGGCACACGCCGCCACGCGACGGTGACCGGGAGTGCGATCGTGCAAGCCCGCGAGCGCCTGGGGCCCGAGCCCCTCGCGGCCCTGTTCACCCAGTCCGCCGCCGTGTGGAGCGCGGCCGCGGCCGAGCGCGCCCGCTGGCACGGGCTCGCCGTCTTTGCGGTCGACGGGACGACGTTGCGCGTCCCCGACACCACCGAGAACGAGGCCGCGTTCGGGCGCCCCGCGGCCCGCACGGGCCGCCCCGCCGCCTATCCGCAACTGCGCCTGGTCGCGCTCATGGCGCTCGGACACCACCTCCTCACCGCGCTCGCCGTCGGGCCCTACACACAGAGCGAAGTCCCGCTGGCCACCCCCCTCTGGCCCATGCTGCCCGACGCCTCGATCGTCCTCTTCGACCGCGGCTTCGGGGCCTACGCGCTGCTGCACCAGCTCGGCGAGGCCGCGCGCCAGCGGCACTGGCTCACGCGGGCCAAGGAGGGACCGAAGGCGCTTCAGATGAAGCCCATCCAGCCGCTCGGCCCAGACGATCAGCTGGTCGACCTCGTGCCCAGTGCCACCCTGATGCAGCATCACCCGGAGCTCCCCGCCACCTTGCGGGTCCGCGCCATTCGCTATCGCCGCCCCGGCTTTCGACCGGCGATGCTGCTCACCTCGCTCCTCGATCCGGTGGCCTTCCCCGCGGCGGCCGTCGTCGCGCTCTATCACGACCGCTGGGAGATCGAGCTCGGCTTCGACGAGCTGAAGACGCACACGTTGGAGCGCGAGGAGGCCCTGCGGAGCAAGACGCCCGCCCGCATCCATCAAGAAGTGTGGGGGCTCGCGCTGGGGTATAACTTGGTCCGCCTCGCGATGGCGCGCGTCGCTGAGACGGCGGGCGTCCCCCCTACGCGCGTCAGCTTTCGCCACGCGGTGCAGTTCATTCGCCTCTTCTGGCTCACCGCTTGGACCGCGAGTCCCGGCGTGCTCCCGCGCCGGCTCGAGGCCCTCGACGACGAACTCGCGTTGCTCATCTTGCCGCCGCGGCGCTCGCAACGCCGCTACCCGCGTGCGGTGAAGATCAAAATGAGCGGCTACCCCACCAAACCCCCGCGTAAAGCACCGCAACAGTAGCGGAAGCCGCTTAAGTGACCGGCATTGCGGTTATCCTGCCTACGGTCGCTGCACTTCGGCATCAACCACCTCGGCCACTTC
>CADEHD010000359.1 GCA_902827055.1 uncultured Chloroflexota bacterium
TCGCACCGAGGTCGTCGACCCCCTCTCGGAAGCAGATCGCACGCTCCTCGAGGCCTGCGCCGTCCCCGCCCACTTCGATGGCGACATCGCCGCCGAGGTCTCCGGGCGCGCTGATGCCGCCGCGGTTCTGCACTCGCTGGAGCTGCGCACGGGACTCATTACCGGCGTCGGCGACAGCCGCTGGCTGCGCATGCACGCGCTCCTCCGCGAGCACTGCCTCGCGCGCCTCGACCGCGAGGACCCCGCGCGCCTTGGGACGTACCGGGGCCGCGCGGCGCGCGCACTGGTTCGGGCGGGGGAGCTCGACGACGCCACCGAGCTGGCACTGGACGCCGAGGCGTGGCTGCAGGCACGTGACCTCATCGTGGAGCAGGCCGACGCCCTCACGGGTCGCGGCGCGTGGGACCGGCTCGCCGAGTGGATCGGCCGCCTCCCTGCCGATGTCCTCGCGGACGCCCCCGAGCTCGCACTGCTCCGGGTGCGCGCAGAGATCTGGCTCATGCACCTCACAGAGGCGCACGAGCTCCTGGATCGCCTCGAGCCCGTGCTGCAGGAACCCCGCGACCGAGCGCGCGCCCTGCTCTACCGCGGGATCGCCTGGCGCCAGGCCCGACGCCTGGACGACGCACTCGAGATCCAGCGTCGCGCACGGGCGATCTTCGAGGAGGTCGAGCCCGACGGTTCCGATCTCCGCATCGAGGCCGACATCGAGGAGGGCACCGTCCTCGGGATGCGCGGGGAGCTCGGGCCGGCCGTGCAGCTCCTCCAGCGCGCCGCTCGCCACGCCGATGCCGCGGGGCGCATCCGCCTCGGTGGGCACGCCCAGCTCAACCTCGGGTTGGCGCTGCAGTTCGCGGGCCGGCTCACCGAGGCCGGCGAGGCGTTTCGGGACGCGCGGCGCCGCTGGGAGCACCTCGGCGAGACCGAGTTGCGACTCCTCACGCTGAACAACGAAGCAACCTCGGCGCACATGCGTGGCGAACTCGACGACGCCGAGCACACCTACCGCGAAATCGCCGAGCTCTCGAACCGCCGCGGGCGGTTCGGCGCGCTCGCCGCGCTCGGGCTCGCGGACATCGAGCGCGACCGCGGCAACGACGACCCAGCCGAGGAGCTATACCGGGAGGCGCTGCAGCTCGCCGAGGGCATCGACCACCGCGGCGTGGAGGCAGCGGCGACGTTCGGGCGCGCCATGCTCGCCCTCGATCGGGGCGCCATCGACGAGGCGCGCGCGCAGCTCGATCGCGGACTGCGCGTGGCCTCGCTGCAGCGCTCGGGTGAGTTCGCCTCCCGGTTCGAGATCGGACTCGCCACGGTCCTGCTCGAGGAGGGGCGTCACGCCGAGGCATCCGACGCGCTCGAGGCCGTCCTCGCTGCTCCCGAGCGCGGCTTCCAGCGCCGCCAGGCCGCGCTGATGCTCCGAGCGGCGGCCGAGTTCCGGCTCGGCCACCTCGATACCGCCGAGGCCATCCTCGCCGACCTCCACGAGCTGGTCCTCGCGCTCGGTTACGACCAGTACGTGGTCGCTGAGGCCCACCGCTGCCTCGACCTCCTCCGGTCGCCGCTCGGCGCGGTGGCGGGCGGGTACTTCAGCCGCCTCATCACCCGCTCGCGCATCGCAGCCGCGCACGACACCGTGCTCGCGGCGGCCGAACCGCGCTTCGACCTCGT
>CADEHD010000360.1 GCA_902827055.1 uncultured Chloroflexota bacterium
CGGCCACTCGGCGACCGGCAGCGTCATGACCGCTGCACAGATGGACGCCTCGTACATGGCGCGCCTCAAGGAGTACCCGGCCAAGACCAAGGGCACGGGCAACGAGGTGATGAACCCGGTCCTCGACAATGGCGTGAAGGTCTACAACCTCACGGCCGACGAGATCGACTGGGAAGTCGAGCCAGGCGTGGTCCGCAAGGGGATGGCCTACAACGGCCAGATCCCGGGCCCGCAGATCCGAGTGCGCACGGGCGATCGCGTCCGCGTGGTCCTGGACAACAAGCTCGAGGAGTCGACGGCGATCCACTTCCACGGGCAATTCGTGCCGAACGCGATGGACGGCGTCGCCGGCATCACGCAGCCGCTCGTGGAGCCGGGCAAGAGCTTCACCTACGAGTTCACGGTCCGAAACTCGGGCAGCCACATGTACCACAGCCACATGAACGGCGCCCTCCAGATCCCGGCGGGCCTCCTCGGTGCGTTCATCGTGGAGGGCAACAACGAGCCGCAGTCGGACGTCGAGCAGGTGATGATCCTCAACGACGGGCCGCTCGGATACACGATCAACGGCAAGGGCTTCCCGGCGACGGCGCCCATCGTCGCGAAGCCCGGGCAGAAGGTCCGCATTCGCTACATGAACGAGGGCCTGCAGATTCACCCGATGCACCTGCACGGGATGCCTCAGCTGATCGTCGCGAAGGACGGGTGGCCGACACCGCAGCCCTACCTGGCGGACACGGTCATGGTCGCTCCCGGTGAGCGCGTCGACGTCATCGTCGACATGACCGAGGTGGGGGTGTGGGCACTCCACTGCCACATCCTGAGCCACGCCGAGAACGAGTCGGGGATGTTCGGGATGGTGACGGCGGTCGTCGTCCAGTAACGCGCGAACGTCGGTCGACAGCACACGAGGGGCGGTCTCTAGAGACCGCCCCTCGTTCGTGTTTGGCGTCGGCGCGGACGCTAGTCGGCGTGGCTGCCGCTGGCGTGGATCGCCGGGCCCAGCACCGATTCCTCGCGCGCTCGCATCTCCGCATCGTCATCGGGCGTCTCGTGGTCATAGCCCAGGACATGGAGCAGCCCGTGCAGCACGAGGTGCGACAGCTCCAGCTCGATGGGCAGACCTGCTTCGGACGCCTGGCGCACGGCCGTCTCGACCGAGATGGCGATGTCGCCGAGGTACCGCCCAGGGTCGTCGGCGTCGCGTGGCACCTCGGGTGGCGCGACGTCGTCATCGTCGACCCCGGACTCCCATGCGGGGAACGACAGCACGTCGGTCGGCGCATCAAGGTCCCGGTGTTGTCGGTTCAGCGAGCGGAGCAGCGCGTCGTCGGCGAACACGATCGTCATGGTCGCGGACTCCTCGATGTCCTCCTCCTCGAGGACCCGCGCACACAGGGCGCGCACCTCGTCGTCACGCACCAGCGCGCGCGCCTCGCCCTCGAGTGCGTCCGCCTCGACGATGACGACGTACTGCGGCACGGCGGGTGGTGTCGGGCTTACTGCAGGGCGGCAGCGGCGTGTTGTGCGGCTGCGATCAGGGGTGTCGGCGCGAGGCCGAAGAGCAGGACGCCGAAGGCAGCGACGGCCACCACGCCCTGCACACCCGCCGGCACGCGAAGCGCCGTCGACTCCGCCAGCGCAATTCGCGGCACAGCCCAGGGGTGAAT
>CADEHD010000361.1 GCA_902827055.1 uncultured Chloroflexota bacterium
GCGTGTGAAGCACGAGGTCCGCATCATCTGGGGCGACTACTTCAACCCGGAGCGCATGGCCGCGACGCCGGACCTCCACGCGAAGGTCTGGAACATCATGAAGGTCGCGTCCCAGACGCGGCAGGGCGTGAACATGGACGCCGCGAAGGCGCTCCGTGCCGCCGTCAACGAGTTCGCGGACATCTTCTGGGCAACCAAGAAGTAGCCCCGACGAACGGGGCCGACAGCGTGCGCCACTGGCTGCGGCGGGCGTTCCTCGGAGCGCCCGCCGCGCTTGCGTTTCTGGGCGTCGCGATCCGCTGGCTCGGAACCGCGCGTGCGCGATGGCTAACCGTCGAAGTCGCGGGCGACAGCATGCAACCTGCCCTCGAGGCGGGCGACTGGCTCGTCGTGCGTCTGCTCGACGCCGACTCGCCACCCCTCGAGGCAGGCGCGATCGCCCTCGCGCGGGACCCGAGCGGGCGGCTGCTCCTCAAGCGCGTCGTCGGGCTCCCGGGCGAGACCATCGAGCTGCGCGACGCCGGCGTCCTGGTCGATGGCCGACGCCTCGCGGAGACAGCCACCCAGGGCCCGACGCACCCGGCCTCGGAGTTGCGCACGCTCACACGCCTCGACCGGGGCACGTACTACCTGCTCGGCGACAACCGCGCCGCGAGCACGGACAGCCGCGACCACGGCGCGTTCCGCCTCGGCGCGACGACGCCCCCCGCCATCGAGGGCGTGGCGGTCCTCCGCTACTGGCCGCTCGGTCGTGCGGGACGCCTCGCCCGCAAGCCACGCACATTCGAGGGCTGACCGATCGAGCGCCCGGCTCAGGCCATCGCCCGCCGCGCCGCCGCCCGGGCCAGCAGCGTGATCGGGTTGATGATGTCGGTGGCGTCGACCTCCCCCGGAACGAGGAATGGGATCTCGGTACACCCGAGAATCACGCCGTCCACGCCGCTTGACCGCAGCTCGTCGAGTGCGGCACTCCCGGCGGCTCGCTCCGGGTCACCGTCGGTGCCAGCCATCACTCGGAAGATCGCGGCGTCAAGAGGTGCCTGTCGCTCAGAACCGATCGTCTCCACCTCGACGCCCCTCGCCGGGAGCGTCGACAGGTAAACCCCCGGAGCGAACAGGCCCAGCGCGCCCGCCCGTCGCCAGCCTCGGCTCGCCACGTCCTCGACGACGAGGTCCACCATGCTCAGCACCGGCCGCCCCGAGGCCTCCTCGACCCAGGGTTGCAGCACGTGAGCTCCGTTCGAGGTGATGACGATGAAGTCCGCGACCAGCCCGAGCCAGCGTGCCGCATCGAGCAGGGCAGGGTGCGGGCGCAGCGGCTCGACCGGAGCGCCGCGGTCGTCGGTGACCATCGGCGAGGCGCGGTGGTACCAGGTCACCAGCGGTGGGTACGCCTCGACAGCCTGTCCGGTCTGGATCGCCTGCGCCTCACGATGCAGCAGTGCTTCGAACTGCATCGTCGCCTGCGGTCCAATGCCGCCGATCACTCCGATGGTCTGCATGCAGCACCTCCTGTCCGAGCGGCCCGGGTTCGGCCAGCGAAGGCCAAACCGTGATCCGATTCCTGCTCCTCGGGCGCACGGGTCAGCCCCTGCGTCCCCACATCAACACGCGCTTGAACGTGTAGAAGAACGGCGCGTGCTCGCCGAGGCGCTCCACGAGTCGTC
>CADEHD010000362.1 GCA_902827055.1 uncultured Chloroflexota bacterium
AAGGGCGCGCCAGCCCCCTCCGTTCGCCCAGAGCCTGTCGAAGGGCGTCCGCTCGCCCCGCGACCGGCCGAAGGGCGCGCCAGCCCCCTCCGTTCGCCCAGAGCCTGTCGAAGGGCGTCCGCTCGCCCCGCGACCGGCCGAAGGGCGCGCCAGCCCCCTCCGTTCGCCCAGAGCCTGTCGAAGGGCGTCCGCTCGCCCCGCGACCGGCCGAAGGGCGCGCCAGCCCCCTCCGTTCGCCCAGAGCCTGTCGAAGGGCGTCCGCTCGCCCCGCGACCGGCCGAAGGGCGCGCCAGCCCCCTCCGTTCGCCCAGAGCCTGTCGAAGGGCGTCCGCTCGCCCCGCGACCGGCCGAAGGGCGCGCCAGCCCCCTCCGTTCGCCCAGAGCCTGTCGAAGGGCGTCCGCTCGGCGCGTCCCGCGGCGTCGCGCAGCCCGCCGTGCCCAGCAGCGAGGCCCCGCGCTACGCCTGGGCTGCCCGCAGGCCCTTCGCCGCCGCCACCATGTGCTCGAGCGCCGGCACCGTCTCCTCGTATCGCCGGGTCTTGAGACCGCAGTCCGGGTTCACCCACACCAGGTCAGGGTCCAGCACCTTCATCGCCTCGCGCAGCCGAGCGCCCATCTCGTCCGAGGGCGGCACGCGCGGCGAGTGGATGTCGTACACCCCGGGACCGATCTCCTTGTCGTACTTGAACTCGTGGAACGCCTGCAGCAGCTCCGCGTCCGAGCGCGAGTTCTCGATCGAGATCACGTCCGCATCCAGGTCCGAGATCGCCTCGATGATGTCGTTGAAGTCCGCGTAGCACATGTGCGTGTGAATCTGCGTGTCGTCACGCACCCCCGAGGCAGCCAGCCGGAAGCAGGGCACCGCCCACGCGAGGTAGCCCGTCCAGTCGCTCTGGCGCAGTGGCAGACCCTCGCGCAGCGCCGGCTCATCGATCTGGATCACGCTGATCCCCGCGCCCTCCAGGTCCACCACCTCGTCGCGAATCGCCAGCGCGATCTGGCGGCACGTCTCCGCGCGCGGCTGGTCGTCGCGCACGAACGACCAGTTGAGGATGGTCACAGGCCCCGTCAGCATCCCCTTCATCGGCCGCGAGGTCAGCGACTGCGCGTAGGTGGACCAGCGCACCGTCATCGGCTCCGGCCGCGACACGTCGCCGAAGACGATCGGCGGCTTCACGTACCGCGAGCCGTACGACTGCACCCACCCGAATCGAGTGAACGTGAACCCCGCGAGGCGCTCCCCGAAGTACTCGACCATGTCGTTGCGCTCGGGCTCGCCGTGGACCAGCACATCGATGTCCAGCTGCTCCTGCAGCCGTACCACGCGCTCGATCTCCTCCTCGATCACCCGCTCATACTGCGCTTCGGACAGTTCCTTGTCGCTCAGCGACGCGCGCGCCTCGCGCAGCTCGTTCGTCTGCGGGAACGACCCGATCGTTGTCGGCGGGAAGGCGGGGAGCCCGAGGCGTGCACGTTGCGCCGCGCGCCGCTCGACCACGCTCCCCGGGCGGCGGTAATCCGCCTCCGAGGTCGCCGCGACCCGCGCGCGCACCTCCGGGTTGTTCGTCCGCGGCGAGCTCCGCCGCGAGGCGAGGGCGGCCGCGTTGGCAACCAGCGCGTCCGCCCCGGCGTCGCGGTCCTGCAGCGCCTCCGCGAGCG
>CADEHD010000363.1 GCA_902827055.1 uncultured Chloroflexota bacterium
TTGACCCGCAGCGCGGCGCTCGACTGGGGGCGCGTGGCGGAGACGGCCCGACTCGAGGGGTGCCTGTCCGCGGTTGGCTACGCCCTCCTGCTCACCGCCGAGATGCTGGGCACGCCCCTGCCGGAGGGCGCGCGCGACATCGTCGCCTCGCGGAGCGCGCTGTCGAAGGTCTCGCAGGCGTTGCTGTGGCCACGTTCGCGGGTGCTCTCGCTCTACGAGCGGCCGAAATGGCACTGGCGACGCGCGATCCAGTTCGCACCCGAGACGGGGATCCTGCGCGGCGGTTTGCCGTCACTACTCACGTGGGGGCGCCGCGGCTCGAAGGCCCGCGTGCTGCTCGCGGCCGTCACGCGTCGCGAGCGCTCCGAGTAGCGAGAGCGGTGGGCATCCGCGCGAGGCCGCACTCGCCACTGTGCACTATCGAGAGGGATGAGGGCCGGGTGCGCGTCCGTGCGCCCGGCCCGTGCACGGCCTCCGACCCTCGTGGCGCATCGTAACCGGTCGCATGCTGCCCGTCCGCTGAGTGTGCACGGAGTTATGCACGCGGTACATCCGTGGTCGGCGTAGGGACCGTCAGCCCTGACCTGGCGCGACCTAGACGGCCGGGCGACCCTCGATGTCCGCCGTGTCTTGCTCGACGGCCGCGACGAACGGAGCCGAGGCGGCGGCGGCGACCTCGACGACCTGCTCGGCGACCGACTCGGCCACGGGCTCCGCGGCTGGCTCGGGCTCGCTGGGAGGAGCCTCGGCTGCGACTTCGACGGCCGACTCGACGACTGCAGCGGCGGGCTCGGGGATGTTCACTTCCTGGCCGGGGTGGATGAGGTCCGGGTTGGCGATCTGCGGGTTGAGCGAGAGGATCTCGGCGAGTGTGGTCCCAACTTCCTCCGCGATGGCGGAGAGGCTGTCTCCCTCGCGCACGACATGCACCGCCATGTGGCAGCTCCTTCTGTTCGAACGACTCCTGGGCGTGGGGTTGCGCGCCGATTGCGCTGGACGTGCGCTCGTCGGCGGGCGCGCATCATCATAGGTGTGCCGCTGGCGGTCCGTTAGCTTCTTCTGTCAACGCTTCGTGACGAAGTGCGGCTCGCAGGCGAGGGGCATCGCGGGGCGCGATGGTGGGCGATAGAGGGATCGAACCTCTGACCTTCCGGGTGTAAACCGGACGCTCTGACCAGCTGAGCTAATCGCCCGAGCCCATCGATGCTAGCAGCGGCGCGAGGACGGACAAACCGGGCGCGCCCGGCCTCCACGAGGGCTACCGGTGCCTCGGCGGGCAGCCGGCGGTCCAGCGGCTGCCGATGGCGTGGGTGCTACTCGCGCGGTCCGCGGCCGTCCGAGCCGTCGTCGCGGTTCCGCGGGCGGAGGCTGCCCGGCATGTCCCACGCGATCACGAGGTACAGTCCGAGGAGGACGAACTCGAACACGTTGCGCCATCCGGCGCCGAACGACTCCTCGATCAGGATGCCGCCCAGGAGCAGGTTGATGGCAAGGGCACAGAACGCCAGTACGTGCTGTGTGGTGCTCACGGCCACAGCGTACTCCGTGGCCCACGAGGGCCGCGCGGTCACCCGGGCCTGCGGACTCGACGGGGCCACACGGCGATGGTCAACGACCCGCGCCGCGCCGCCCTCCCGGCGCTCAGCGTTGGTGCG
>CADEHD010000364.1 GCA_902827055.1 uncultured Chloroflexota bacterium
CACGGCGCAGGAGCGCATTCTCGGTTTCGCCGAGCGCGCCGCGAGCGACGCGCACGCGTTCGGGCTCCTCGAGTTCGCCACGGCGTCGGGCGCCCCGATCGCGGAAGCAGCCGCGCCGAAGGGCGACGGCGTCACGATCCTGGAGGCGCCTGCCGGCAGCGACGGAGCTGCCATCGCGACGCGCCTCGGCGGCCGCCTCGTCCTCGTCGGCCTTGACCGCGTCGAGGCACAGGCCGGCGGGACGGTCATCGTCAACCACGCGCGGCGCCCGGGAGCCGGCCGCGTGCCCGAGGACCGTCTCCTCGCCGCCCCCACCGTCGGCGCCCTCATCGAGGCCAGCCGCGCGCGCGTGCTTGCGCGCTCCGAGACCGGCGAACAGGACGTGTGCGAGCACATCGTTGTGAGTCCGATCGCCTCGGACCCCAACGACGCGCACTTCGCGCGCTACGCCCGCAAGGCCGTGGTCGCGCGCTCCGAGAAGGTGGACAGCGCGCTCGCAGCCCTGCGCTCGGATACCCGCTGCCTGATCCTCAGCGGCGGCACCGATCCCAGCCCGTACATCGTCGACCGCGTGGCGTCCGACCGGCGGGTCACCCTGCTGCTGGCGCCCGAGGGCACCATCGAGACCGTGCGTGACATCGAGGGCACCTTCGGTCGCAGCCCGTTCTCGGGCGCCGAAAAGGCCGAGCGCGCCGGCGAGCTGCTGCGCGCGGCGATCAGTGACGAGGCGCTCGCCGCACTCCTGGCCTAGGCACAGCCGCCCGGCTACAGCACCTTCTCGCCGCGCGCGAACTTCGCGAGCCGGTCGAGTGCCTCGTCGAGGCGGTCATCTGGCGTCGTGAGCGAGATCCGGATGTAGCCCTCGCCCGCCTCGCCGTAGCCCCGGCCCGGAGTCACCACCACACCGGTCGCCTCGATGAGGCGCTGCGCGTACTCGCCCGAGTTGCGCTCACCCTCGGGGAGACGCGCCCAGACGTAGAGGCTCGCCTGCGGCGGCTCGAGGCGGAGCCCGAGGGCGCGCAGCACGGCCACGACCTTGTCGCGGCGCCGCTGGTAGATGACGTTGTGCTCCTCGAGGGCGTCGAGCGGCCCCTCCAGGGCGGCCATCGCCATCTGCTGGATCGCCTGCGGAATGCCGCTGTCCAGGTTCGACTTCACGCGCGTGAGGGCATCGATGACCTGGCGGTTGCCGACGGCCATGCCAACCCGCCAGCCCGTCATGTTGAAGGCCTTGGACAGCGAGTTGAACTCGATCGCGACGTCCAGCGCGCCCTCGACCTCGAGGATCGACGTGGGGCGGTACCCGTCGTAGGCGACGTCCGCGTACGCGAGGTCATGGGCGATCACCACGTCGTGGCGCCGCGCCCAGTCGACGGCGTGCTCGAAGAAGGCGCGATCTGCGACCGCGCCCGTGGGGTTGTTCGGGTAGTTCAGCCAGAGCAGCGTCGCGCGCTCCGCGACGGCGTTGGGGATGTCATCGAGGCGGGGGAGCCACTGATCCTCCTCGCGGAGCGGGATCTTGTGCACCTCGCCACCGACGAACATCGTGCCGACCTCGTAGACCGGGTAGCCCGGGTCCGTGATGAGCACGATGTCGCCCGGGTCCACCAGACACAGCGGGAGGTGGCCAATCCCCTCCTTCGAGCCGATC
>CADEHD010000365.1 GCA_902827055.1 uncultured Chloroflexota bacterium
CGCGCACGCTCAACGACCCTGACCCAGCGCGCCTCGAGCGGTTCCTGCGGACCCACCTCGCGGCAGGGGCGACCGCGCTCGACCTCAACGCGGGGGCCGCTGGCGGCGCGACGCAGCTCGTGGCTGCCGCCCACCGCCTGAGGCAGCTCGCCCGCAGCACCACCCTCGTCCTCGACACCGGCGACCCGTGGGCGCTGGCGCACGCGCTCCCCGGCGTCGAGGGGCCCGTCGTCGCCAACGCGGTGGTCCTTGGCGACCCGAGCGAGCCCGCACTCCTCGAGGCCGTGGCGCGCGCCGGGGCGGGCGCGATCCTCACGCCGCGCGCCCTCGATGATGCCGACGCCGCACCGGCCGCCGCCGCCGCGCTCGCCGAGGCGCTGCAGGCGGGCGTCGAGCGCGCCCGTGCCGCCGGCGTGCAGCGCGACCTGTACCTGGACGTGCTGGCCTACCCCCCGGCGCTCGACCACGCGCGCTGGCAGCGCTCGCAAGACCTCGCCCGCCGCCTTCGACATGCGGACGCGCGACCGCTGCTCGCCCTGGGCAACGTCGGGCATGGGGTCGGCGCTCCGCTGCGCCGCTGGATCCGCCTCGTCACGGCCGCGATGGCCATCGGGGCCGGTGTGCGCGCGCTGATCCTGCCGGTCCGCGAGGCCCGCCTCGTCGATGCCGTGCGCCTCTGCACCGCGGCCCGCACACCCGCCGACGCCCTGGACGCGTGGCTGCTCGAGCTCCGCGCCGCCTCGGGCGAGCCAGGAGACGCCACGCCGTGGCCATCCCCGCCAGCCGAGGCGCCGCCCGACCTCCACGCCGCGTGGGCGAGGTGCCGTCGCTGACGCCCGCGAGCTAGCGTCGCCGTCCGCGCTCCGGTCGCCCGAACGCGCGATCGAGCGCATCGTGGCTGAGCTGCAGCATCGTGGGGCGCCCGTGCGGGCAGGTCTGCGGTTGCTCGACCAGCTCCAGTGCCTCGAGGAGCGCGCGCTGCTGGGGCAGGTCCAGTCGATCTCCCGCGCGCACCGCGGCCTTGCAGGCGAGCGCCGCCGCCGCCGGGTCCGCCGTCGCGCGCCGCGCCTCCGTGTCCAGCTGGTCGAGGTAGTCGGCGAGCGCGTGCGCGGGGTCGCGAGTACCCAGTGAGACCGGCACGGCGCGCACGAGCAGCGCCGCCCCGTCCGTCGCCTCCAGGTCCCAGCCGAGCAGCGCCAGCGCCTCGGCCTGGTCCAGCGCAACGACGACCGCAGCGGGCGCCAGGGGCGCCACCACCACCTCGAGGAGCGCCTGCGACTCGGCAGCGCCCGCGTTCCTCGCGCGGAGCAGCCGCTCGAAATGCACGCGCTCGTGGGCGGCGTGCTGGTCGATCACGAAGAGCCCGTCGGCCGACTCCGCGACGAGGTACGTCCCGTCGAGTTGCCCGAGCGCACGGAGCGGCGGGAGCGCGCGCGCCACGGCCGCTCCAGCCCCCTCGCTCGACGACACACGCTCGCCGATCGCCCACGCAAGCGCCTCCTCGGAGCCCCCCGACGTGACCGGCGCCGCCGTCGACGCGAGCGAGGGCAGCGACGCCAGGACAGACGAGGCCGGGAGCGCAGACAGCGAGGGCGCACGCGGAAGCTCCGAGGACGGGCGCGCGGCCTCGATGACCACGC
>CADEHD010000366.1 GCA_902827055.1 uncultured Chloroflexota bacterium
CGTCGCGGGGGCGGCGGTGCTCGCGGGGACGGCTGGTGCCGATGCCCCCACCGCGCAGGCGGCGTGGTTCGGCGTCGCCGGCGCTGGTACGGCCCTGGCGAGTCACACGGTCCGTGCCGCTGTGCGGCCCGCGGTCACGGTCACCACGGCGGGGCTCGGCAATCCCGTGGTCTCGTTCCTCGAGGACGTGGCGGCCGTCCTCGTGACGATCGCGGCGGTGTTGGCCCCGGTCCTCGCGGTGGCGGCGCTGGTGGGCTGGATCGCCCTCGGGATCCTGGCCGTGCGCGCGGCTCGACGACTCACGCGGCGTCGCGCGGTTTCCCGCCCCTAGGCGGCGGCGATCGTCTGGTAGTCGCGGCTCCCGACGGCGTTCGCGGTGCGGCCTCGCCAGGCGCTAAGCCGCGAGGCGTCCCGCCTCCCGCGCCTCGCGCAGGACGACGGTGAACGTGCTCCCGACCCCCTCGGAGCTTTGCACTTCGACGCGCCCGC
Source organism: uncultured Chloroflexota bacterium (assembly GCA_902827055.1). Classification (GTDB taxonomy): domain Bacteria; phylum Chloroflexota; class Dehalococcoidia; order UBA2979; family UBA2979; genus RBC038. The sequence continues at coordinate 490 of CADEHD010000366.1, forward strand.
CGAACGAGTCCACGTAGCGCTTCACGATGTACAGACCAAGCCCCGTGCCGCGGATCTGCGCTCGGTCGGCCGCGTTGACGCGGCGGAACCGCTCGAACAGCGAGTCCATTGCCGAGGTCGGGATCCCGAGTCCGCGGTCGCTCACCGACACGCGCACCTCCCCGCCGCGGCACTCAGCCGCCACCGTGACCTGGGCGCCGGCCGGCGAGTACTTGCACGCGTTCCCGAGCAGGTTCTCGAGCACCTGGGTGAGGCGCTGGGGCTGCGCGATCACGGCCACGGCGTCGTCCACCTCGATCGTGAGCGCGTGCTCCGAGCCCGCGCGGGTCGCGATGACCCGCGACGCCTCTCTGACGCAAGTGAGGAGTTGCACCGGCTGCAGGTCCGTGTCGAAGCGCCCGGCCTCAATTCGCGAGACATCGAGCAGGTCCTCGATGATCCGCCGCAGCTTCTCCGACTCATCGTGAATCGACCGCGCCCAGGCACGCTCGACCTCCGGCACGTCCGTGCTCTCCGCGAGCAGCTCCGAGAATCCGAAAATGCCGGTCATCGGGGTGCGCAGTTCGTGTGATGCGAGTCCGAGGAACTCGGTCTTGAGGCGATCGAGCTCCGCCGACCGCGCCTCCGACTCAAGGAGTGTGCGCGTGGACGCGCTCGATCGGCGGCCGACGACGACCAGCGAGACGAAGCCGGCGAAGAGCGCCGCGGCCGCCACCTGCACGAGGTCGGACTCGGCGAGCGCAAGCGCGCCCGCCGGGGGGATCAACACGGCGAAGAGGAAGCCCACCAGCGCCCGCCACTGCGGCGCGAGCGCCGCCATCGACACGGCGCCGACGCCCAGAACGATGATCGCCATGAACAGCGACTGCTCGGCTCCCGACTTCGGGATGAGCAACACCGGGCCCACGGACCAACTCGAACCGGCGGCCACCGCGCCCACGAAGAACAGGCGCCGCCACCGGCGCCAGCGCGCCACTCGCTCGCCATCGCGGCCATACGACCACCAGAGGACGGACCGGGCGACGGCCACGCCGATCACGGCCGCGCCCCAGGCCACTACCTCGGCGTGGCCGAGGTGCCGCCAGAACAGACTCGAGAACACGGCGAAGACGACGATCGTGAGCGCCACGCTGGTGCGCAGCCCCTCGAAC
>CADEHD010000367.1 GCA_902827055.1 uncultured Chloroflexota bacterium
GCGGCCCTCGTGGCCAACCTGGCGCGGTCCTCGGTCTGGGTCGGGGTGCTGTCGGTCTTCTCGACCTCGCAGCAGCAGCTCGCGCCCGGTCCCTTCCTCGCCGAGTCGGTCTGGGAGGCGATCACGGCCTTCGATGCCGCGCAGGCGGTGATCAGCGGCAGCTAGCGCGCCGCCCGAGCCGGGCCCGCGCCACGCGCCCCCTCGCAACGCCCGCTCGCTCGGCCCGCGTCAGCGCTGCGCGAGGGCGACCACGCCCCGGTCGCGGAGCTCCACGATCTCGTCCCAGCCGTAGCCCATCAGCCCCAGCACGTGGCCAGTGTCCTGCCCGGGCAGCGGCGCGATGCTGTACACGCCGCCGGGCGTGTCCGAGAACTTCGGCGCGACCCCCACCTGCGGGAACGTGCCGTGGCGGTGGTCGACGACGTTCACCACCATGTCCCGCGCGAGGTGATGCGGGTTGCGCAGCGCCTCCTCGAGGTCCAGCACCGGCGCCACGCACACGTCGAGGTCCTTCAGGTCATCGAACCACTCGTCGCGTGTCCGCAGGAGGAAGGTCTTTCGGAAGTACTCCCGGATCTCCTCCTCGCGCGCACGGTCACCCTGCAGCGGCACGAAATCGGGGCGGCCGAGCGCCTCGCACAGCGCAGACCAGAAGTGCGGCTCGAGCGAGCCGATCGACAGCCACCGCCCGTCCGAGCACTCGTAGACGTCGTACTGGGGCCGCGCCCCCGAGAGCGCGGTCGCCCCCGGTCGCGGCGGGTCCCCGCCTGCCAGCATCCCGGAGACCGCCGAGGCGAGCAGGTACAGCACCCCATCCGACATCGCGACGTCGATGTTCTGACCCCGCCCCGTGCGCTCCCGCGCCAGCAACGCGGACACGATGCTGAACGCGGCCATCAACCCGCCACCCGCGAAGTCGGCAAGCAGGTTCTGAGGAATCGCGGGCGGCTGCCCCGGCCGCCCGATCAGACCCAGCGCCCCCCCGATGGCGATGTAGTTCACGTCGTGACCCACCATGTCGCGGTACGGACCGGTCTGGCCGTACCCGGATAGCGAGCAGTACACGAGTCGGGGGTTGATCCGCGACACGGTCTCGTAGTCGACGCCCAGGCGCTCGACAACCCCCGGCCGGAAGCCCTCGATGATCACGTCGACGTCTTCGCAGAGCCGATGGAAGATCTTGCGCCCGTCCTCCTCCCGCAGGTTGAGGACCATCGAGCGCTTATTGCGCCGCAGCGCGTTGTAGCCACGCCGCCACTCGTCGCCGGTGCGCTGCCCCGCAGGCGCACTCTGACGCGCACCCCTCGACACGATCTCGGCCGGGCCCTCGACCATCAGTACGTCCGCGCCCAGGTCCGCAAGCAGCATCGTGCAGAACGGCCCCGGCGCCAGCCGAGAGAGGTCGAGGACGCGCACGCCCTCCAGTGTCATCATCGCGAGGGCCTCCGGGTCAGCCGAGCGCGCGCAGCGCCGTCGTGTACAACCCCAGCATGGTGGCATCGAAGCACGCGAACGTCACCTGCTCCGGCGCACCGGCCCGTTCGAGGCCCCGCCGCACCGCCTCGACCGCGATCCCGGTGGCGCGCTCGGCGGGGAATCCGAAGACGCCAGTGCTGATCGCCGGGAACGCGAC
>CADEHD010000368.1 GCA_902827055.1 uncultured Chloroflexota bacterium
GACCTCGGAGATCGCCATCGACGTGGTCGTCCAGATCTCACGTATGCGCGACGGCTCCCGCCGCGTGACGGCGATCTCCGAGGTCGTCGGTATGGAGGACCAGACCGTCACGATGCAGGACCTCTTCCTCTTCCAGCAGGAAGGCGTCGAGGAGGACGGCCACATCCTCGGCAACCTCAAGCCGAGCGGCCTCCGCCCCTCGTTCGCCGACCGACTCGAGGAAATGGGCATCCGCCTGCCAGCCGCGATCGACCGGGATTGGGTGGCCTGATATGCAACTCCTCCTGGCTGCCGGCGCGGCTGTCGCCGTTTGGTTGCTCATCGTCGGGCTCACGTCGCGTGAATCCGACGAGAACACGCGCCGCGAGGAGCTGCTCGCCCGCGTGCGTGGCGACCACCCCGAGCGCCGTACCTCGAGCGCACCGGTCGCGGCGCCGCGCCGCTCTTTGTTCGCTCGCAAGACGGCGGGCGAGGCGCTTCGTGGCGCGAGCACGGGCCTGCCGGCGCGGATCGAACCCGCGCTGATCCGCGCGGGCTTCGAGGCCCGACCGCGCGAGTTCTTCATCAACACGGCAGTCGTCGGGGCGATCCTCGGCACGTCGGCCGCCACCTTCGTCGGCCCGCTGGGGTTCCTCGGCGGCGTCGCGCTCGCGTTCATCGGGGCGTGGTGGCTGGTGCGGTCCCGCACCAAGAAGCGCATCTCGAGGATTAACATCCAGCTCGTTGACCTCCTCCAGGTGGTGGCCGGTGGGCTCACCGCCGGGCAGTCGTTCCTGCAGTCGGTGTCTGCGGCGGCAAAGGAGATCGGTGACCCGATCGGCGGCGAACTGCGCCTGCTCCTCAACGAGATCGAGCTCGGGGCGACGATGGAAGGCGCGTTCGAGCGCCTCCGCGACCGCGTTCGTGACGAAGACCTGTCGCTCGTCATCGACGCGATGCTCATCCAGCGACGCGTCGGCGGCAATCTCGCCGAGGTGCTCACGAACATCTCGTGGACCATCCGCGAGCGCATCCGCATCCGCGGCGAGGTGGCGGCGCTGACCGGCCAGGCGAAGATGTCGGGCTGGGTCCTCGGAGGCCTCCCGGTGGCACTGGCGCTCATCCTCAGCGCGCTGAACCCAGACTACATGGCGCCGCTGTTCACTACGGACACCGGTCATCTGTTGCTGGCCGGCGGCATCACCAGTGAGGTCATCGGATTCGCCCTGATGCGCAAGATCGCCTCGGTGCAGGCGTAGCGGCCCGGAGGTCCACCCATGCCCATGATCATCGCCGGTGCCTTCGCGCTCGCTGCGTTCCTCCTGGTGCGCGCCCTTTCCGTGGAGTCGCGCGCCCCGGCCTCGGCCTGGCGCGACGCGACCTTCGGCACGAACACGCAGGCCCAGGCGGGCCCCACGCTCGCCGAGTCGGCCCTGCGCACCCGCTCGCGACTCGAGAAGCTCGCCACGTCGCTGCCCCGCCTCCAGAACTGGCAGGCGCCCGCACAGCGCATGGTCGAGGCGGCCGGTATGGCGCCGGGATTCTCCGGCGGTAGCCTGATCGGCCTTGCGGCCGTCCTCGCCTTGGCTGCACTGCTGCTGGGGCTGCTGATGTTCTCGCCCGCCGGCTTTACGCCGCAGGAGCTCGCGCAGGT
>CADEHD010000369.1 GCA_902827055.1 uncultured Chloroflexota bacterium
AGTAGTCCGGGTTCTTCACGAACTCGGACTTCTCCTTGCGGATCCACTTGTCCTGGATGAACGGCCCGGTCCCGACGGCGTGCTCGTTGAGGAACGCCGGGTCATCGACGAGTTCCTTCGGCCAGATGAAGGACCACGAGGCGATGTTCGTGGGGAAGTCGACGAGTGGCTGCGTCAGGTTGACGACCAGCGTGTTGGGGTCGGGCGTCTCGAAGTTGGCCACCTCGAGGAACACGTCCTGCTGCGAGCCACCCTTCTTGTAACGCTCGAACGAGAGCTTCACGTCCTCACTCGTCAACACGCGACCGTTGGTCGGAGCAACGTTGTGGAACTTGACCCCGGGACGGAGGTGGAACGTGAACTTCGTCGCGTCCGGGCTCACCTCCCACTTCGAGGCGAGGTCGGGCTCGATCTCGAGTCGTTGCTGGTTGCCGAGCGCGCCCATCTTGGCGCGTACCAGCTTGTTCATCGTGTAGTCGTAGGTCGTGTTGATCGTGCACGACAGCGTCTTGTTGAAGTCCATGTGCGGCGGGTCGAGATAGCGCGTCAGGAGCGTGCCACCGTAGCGACCGTTGGCGAGCGGGTCCCGCTCGGCGGCAGAGGGCTGGACGAAGCTCGGGTAGGAGCCTGGCTTCAGGCGCACCTGGTCGCGCGGCGCCTTGCCACCGCCGGGCGTCGGCGCCGTCGCCACCGAGGTCGAGGCGTTCTTGGGAGGCGGCTCGCTGACCTCGGACCCGCATCCGAAGAGCGCCGCGCCCGCGACCCCGGCCGCAAGCACCCCCGTGCCCCGCAGCACCCCTCGGCGGCTGACCGTGCGACGCATCCAGTAGTTGTCCGCAGGCATCCAGGTTCCCTCTCTGCGCCCACCGGCGCGAGCTGCTGGGGATTCGGGTTCGCCGCGTCTCGGGAACTACATACGGAAACCACACACGGCAACCACGCACAGCAACTACGAGCGCGATGCTATGAGGCCGTCACCTGCGCGTCAAACGATACGTAATACCGGCTGTACGACACCGACCGTGCCAGGCCAGAGCGCGTGTACAGCGAGCCCGTCAGGAGCGCGCCGCCATCTCGAGGAGCTGCGCCACCACGGCGACGGTCACCACCACGAGCCAGGGCGGCACGCGCCACACCTGGAGCAGCGCGAACGCGCCGAGGGCGATCGCCACATCGAGCGGGCTCGCGATGGCGCTCGTCCAGACGGGGTCGTAGAGCGCCGCGCCCAGGATCCCCACCACCGACGCGTTCACGCCTCGCAGCACCGACTGGAACGCGCCCCGCGTCCGCAGCGCGTGCCACAGCGGCAGAGCCCCCACGACGAGCAGGAACGACGGCGCGAAGATCGCGAGCAGCGCGGCGACCCCTCCGAGGACGCCGTTCGGCGCCTCGCTGGAGACCGCGCCGAGGTACGCCGCGAACGTGAACAGCGGGCCGGGGACCGCCTGCGCCGCCCCGTAGCCCGCGATGAAGGCGTCGCGAGTGACCCACCCGGGGACCACCTCCGCCTCGATCAGCGGCAGCACGACGTGCCCGCCGCCGAAGACCAGCGAGCCGACTCGGAAGTACGTGTCGATGACCGCGAGCAGCGGGGACTCGAGGGCGCGCCGCGCGACGGGCAACAGGAC
>CADEHD010000370.1 GCA_902827055.1 uncultured Chloroflexota bacterium
CGCCATGGCCCGTGCGCTCGTCGCCGCTGCCGAGCCGCGCCACCCTCATCACGAGTTCGGACTCGCCTATCTCCGCCGCTCGCTCTCGAGGCGTCCGCTCGACGATGCCCCGGAGTCGGATCAGGCGTAGCGCGCCACCTCGGCGATGGCCTGGATCAGCAGGCCCGCGAGCCCGCCGACGATCGTCCCGTTGATGCGTACGTGCTGGAGGTCGGCGCCCATCAGGAGCTGTAGCCGACGCGCCGCCTCGTGAGGGTCCCACTCCTCGATGGTGCGGGCCGCAAGGCCGCGGAACTCCGACTGCGCGCGGGCGGAGGCCGCGCGAACGCCGCGGTAGAGTCGGGCCTCGAGGAGCTCGCGTAGCTCGGGTTCGGTCTCGAGGATGCGCCCCACGCGGATGAGCTGCGCGCGGAGCCCCTGACGGAGCGGTGAGGCGGGGTCGCGTACACCCTCGCTGAGCCAACGTCGGGCCTCGTCGATACGGGCCGCGAGCCACTCCCGGAACAGGGCGCTGCCGAGCGCGTGCTCCACCGTGTCGTTGGCCCGCGCGTCGAAGTTGGGCGACGCGAGCACGGACGTCCCGAGCTCCACGAGGCGCCGTTCGAGGTCGCGCCGCAGCGGGTGCGTGCGGTCCTGCGCCATGCTGTCGAGGATGCCGCGCGCATCTTCGATGAGCTGGTCGACGAGTCGGTCGCGAATCGCCCCCGGGAGCCACCACGGCGCGTGCTCCCTGGCGAGTCCTCGCAAGGCGCTCTCGCGCGCCCCGAGCTGGTCAGTCGCGAAGGCGAGGAGGCGGTCCACGGCGGGATCGAGGCCCTCGCGTGCTTGCGCGGCCGCCCACGCCTCCTGGGCCAGGTGCTGCCACGGCACGCCGCTGAGCTCGCTGCGCAGGCGCTCGCGGATAGCGGCCGGGAGCTGGTCCCACTCCACTCGCTGCAGAACGAGCGCGGCGACCTCGGCCAGTTCGGCCTCGGCGTCCGCCACGTGCTGTGGGTCTTCCAGCCACCGCGCGAGGGCACGCACGGGGTCGCGCGCGCGTAGCGCCTCCTCGATGAGCTCCGGGCGCAGGAAGGCCGACTGCACGAAGTCCGCGAACGTGCCCGCGAACTGGTTCTTGCGTTCGACCACGATGGCCGTGTGAGGAATCGGCAGGCCCAGCGGACGCCCGAAGAGCGCCGTCACCGCGAACCAGTCCGCCAGACCGCCCACGAGCGACCCTTCCGCGGCGGCGATCAGGAAGCCGCGCCAGCCCGTCGATTCCCCGGTGAGGACCAGGACGAGGAAGGCGCACGCCGACGCCAGCAGGAGGAGCGTGGCGCGGCGCTTGGCCGTGACGAGTTGTCGCTCGCGCTCCGCCTCGCCGGGCAGTGGTGTGTTCACGGACGGGACGCGGGCGCGGCCGGCCCACGCGGTCTCCGGGAGGCGGGTGGCGAGGCGGGGACGGACGTGCCCATGCCTCCATGATGCCGTGCCGAGGCGTCGCGGACACGCCTCGAGGACACGCCTCGAGGTGGGCGCGCCCCCTCCGCACGAGCGTGCCGCCCGGCGCGGGCGACGCCTTCGATGCCCTCACTCGAGGTCCCTCGCAGCCTCGGGGAGGCGTCCGCGAGGCCATACC
>CADEHD010000371.1 GCA_902827055.1 uncultured Chloroflexota bacterium
GGAGGGGGCGTGGCTCGGGAGGACGCTCGGGCCGCACCTCCACGTGGTCGCCAGTCAACTCGACGCGCGCGCGCTCGCCAATCCCCAGCGTGTCGAGGTGCTCACGCGGCAGCTGGAGGCGACCGCTCCGATCGACGACCGCGAATTCCTCGACGAGATCGCCCTGCCCGCGCGAGAAGGCGGCGTGCCGCACGATCTCGGTGCTGGTGCGTCCGTCGCGCATCGCGACCACACGGTCCACGCGTCGCGCGATCGCCCGGTCGTGGGTGACGATCACGATCGTGACGCCGGTTGTCTCGTTGAGCGCTCGAAACAGGCGAAAGATGTCGTCGGCGGTCACGCTGTCGAGTTCGCCCGTGGGCTCATCGGCGAGGAGCAGCGGCGGGTCGTTCGCGAGCGAGACGGCGATCGCCACGCGCTGCTGCTCGCCGCCGGAGAGCTGGTCGGGACGCTGCCGGCGCCGCTCGAGCAGCCCGACGGCCTCCAGCAGGTACTGCGCGCGTGCGCGTGCCTGCGAGGGCGAGCGACCTTCCAGGATGAGGGGGACCTCGACGTTCTGTTCGGCGGTCAGGTAGGGGATGAGGTTCCGTCCAGTCTGCTGCCACACGAACCCCACCTCGCGACGCCGGTACTCGACCAGGTCGTCCGTCGTCGCGGTCAGCAGGTCGCGGTCGCCCACCATCACGCGGCCCGCCGAGGGGGTGTCGAGGCCGGCGAGGATGTTGAGCAGCGTGGACTTCCCGGAGCCCGAGGCACCCACGATCGCCATCATCTCGCCGCGCGCGACCTTCAGGTCCAGGCCGCGCAGCGCAACCACCTCGAGCTCATCACTCTTGTAGATCTTGAAGAGGTCTTCGCAGTGGATGTAGGGGGCTGCCGTCCCTGGCGAGGAAACGGCGTGGGTGGAGGCCATCGGCTCAGACGTCGCCAATCCGGAGCGCGCGATGCACCTGCAGCCGAACGTACAGTAGCACCACTGTACCAATCGTCGCCGCGAACACCACGCCCAGGATGCTCCATGCGAGCGCGACCGCCGGCCACGAGACCCCGAGCTCGAGCGGCGGCAGGACCGTCGCCCCCACCTCGTCGGTCCCGAGGAAGCGGAGCATCATCCGCCCGACCTGCAGCCCCACCGCGGTACCGAGGCCCATGCCCGCGACGATCACGATCACGTGTTCGAACGCCACGACTCCGAAGATCTGCCCCCGCGAGAACCCGAGCGTGCGCAGGATGGCGAACTCGAGTGAGCGCTCTTGTGCCGTGAGGTACGAGTACACGAGGAACCCGATCGCGGACAGGAGCAGGACGGCGCCGAACGCTATGAAGAGGATGCCCTGCCACCCCGCAGCCACGAGGGGGTCCTCCTGCTGCGCGAACTGCTCGCTCTCGATGTCCAGCAACACCTGGGGAGTGAGGGCGCTGGTGCGAATCGCCTCGGCGAGCTCCGCCGGACGTGAGGTGGCGAGCCACGCCTCGTTGGATGCGATTCCGGACTGCCCCGGGGGGCCGTTCACGGCCACGAGCAGCCGGTCGAGGTCCACGAGTCCGAACCCGGCGTCGGCATCCACCTGGGCGGTGGGCAAGTACTCAAGGGTGTCCACGGGGACGGCA
>CADEHD010000372.1 GCA_902827055.1 uncultured Chloroflexota bacterium
TGGAAGCGCTTGTCGGCGTCGGTGAGCGCGAACACCACCACCACGTCGGCCTCGGGCCCGTTCGAGATGAAGGTCTTGCTGCCGTGAAGCCTCCAGCCCGCGCCGTCGCGATCGGCACGCAGGCGCATCGCAAACGTGTCCGATCCGGAGTCGGGTTCGGTGATGGCATGTGCGCCGACCAGGGTGCCGTCGCACAGCCCCCCCAGATAGCGCGCCTTCTGGGCATCGGTGCCGTGGGTCCACACGGGCACGGTGCACGCCAGCATGTGCGCGGCCACCGAGAACACCAGTCCGCCGTCGGTGCAGCCGTAGCCCAGGGCCTCGAGTGCCACCGCACAGGTCAAGGGGTCTGCGGCGGACCCGCCGAAGCTCTCGGGCACGGGCAGCCCGAGCAGCCCCATGCTCCCGCACTTCTTCCACAGCTCGCGCGAGAACGCGCCCTCGCGGTCACGGTCGATCACGCCGTCGTTGAGTTCACCACGCGCGAAGCGCACGATGCTGTCGCGCAGCGCCTTCTGTTCCTCGGTCAGCGAGAAGTCCATCAACCCAGCTCTTTCAGACGTTGGTAGTCGATCTTGTCGGTCGAGGTCTTGGGCAGGCTCGGCTGCCAGGCGAAGCGGTCGGGGATCATGTACAGCGGCATGTTCTCCGAGCAATGTCGCTTCATCTCGATCAGCCCCGGCGGCTTGCCCTCGTGCGCCGAGAGGTGGGCGACGATGGTCACGCCGGCCTCGGCGTCGGTCAGCGCCACGACGGCCGCCTCCTTGATGCGTGCATGCTTGTACAGCGCCGCCTCGATCTCGCCCAGCTCCACCCGGTAGCCGCGCCGCTTGACCATGCGGTCGCGCCGGCCCAGGTAGGTGTAGCAGCCGTCCTCGGCCTCGGTGACGATGTCGCCGGTGCGGTACCAGGGCGAGCCGGCCGCATCGCGCCAGAAGGCGCGGGCCGACTGCTCGGGCAGTGCCCAGTAGCCCTGCATCACGCCGGGGCCGGCGATGCACAGTTCGCCTTCGCTCCCGCGCGCCACGTCCCGGCCCTCTTCGTCGAGCACCCGCCCCGACAGATGCGAGCACACCGGCCCGATCGGGTAGGGCCGCGTCCGGTCGTCGGGCACCGGCATGCGCACCTCGTACCAGGTGCACACGTTCGTCTCGGTCGGGCCGTACAGGTTGAAGTAACGCGGCGCCGGCAGCAGCTGGCCCAGGGTCCGCAGGTGCTTGACCGCGAACACCTCGCCCGCGAACAGCACCTGCCGCAGCGCCGGGTAGTCCCGGCCTTGCAGCTCACCGTACTGGGCCAGCAGCGCCAGGATCGACGGCGCCGAGTACCAGATCGAGATGCGCTCCTCGGCGATCAGCCGCGCCAGCCGGGGTGCATCCTTGCCGATGTCCTCGCTCACCAGCACCAGCGTGGCGCCATGCTTGAAGCAGACGTGGATGTCCAGGATCGACAGGTCGAAGTGGAACGGTGCATGCGACGAGAAGCGGTCGTCGGCCCGGGGTTCGAAGGCCTCGCTGCACCAGTCGACGAAGCTGAGGGCGTTTTCCTGCGTCAGCATCACGCCCTTGGGCCGCCCGGTCGAGCCCGAGGTGTACAGAATGGAGGG
>CADEHD010000373.1 GCA_902827055.1 uncultured Chloroflexota bacterium
GGGCTCGCTGTACACGGAGACGATGGACCGGCCGTACGGGATCGTCATCGTGGCGGTGATTGGGCTGGTCGCCGGGTTCGTCGCGCTGCAACTGCTGCTCTGGGTGGGCAAGTCCGCAGTCATCGCTTCGCTGCCGTTCGCGCGCCGACTGGGCGCGGTGGGCCACGAGCTCGTCCTCAACGTCTGGTACGCGGCCTGGTGGGCGGGCCTCGCGTTCTACGTCCCCGCGCTCAAGGCGTGGACGTTCGTGCAGCCCTGGGTCGAGCCCAGGGCGCGCGCACTCGGGCGGTACGCCCTCGAGCACGGAACGGCCTGGTCGCGGCGCGCCGCGGCGTGGCTACTCGCGACTGCCAGACAGGCGACGATCACGCTCCGCGACGAGGCCATCGACGCACTCGAGGAGCTGGCCCTGAAGCGGCCGGTGCTCCGGGGGGTCGCCGATCGCATGCAGAGCCTCGCCTACCAGCGCGAGACGCATGCGCTCCGCTCCCGGATCGCGGGTACGCCGGGCCTCGAGGTCTGGCCGCCCGCCGAGGCCTCGCTGCTCGCAGCCATGGAGTCTGGCGCCGTCGCGGTGCGCTTCGCTCCCGCATTCGACCCTGCGGGCGAGTCGATCCTGGCCCTCGACACGACGTTGCGCTGGGATCGTCGCGACGGCGTCGCCATCCCGGACGCCCGCCTGGCGAGCGCCATCGAGCGCCCGGGCTACACGCAGGCCCAGCGCGCGGCACTCGAACTGCTCCTTCGCGAGGCCACGCGGCGCCTCACGACCGCCATCGAGGAGGACTCCGACGCGGATTCACCCACGGTGATCCTGCACCTCGGCCGGGCGCAGTTCTACGACCCCACCCTGTGCGCAACGCTGCGTCGCTCGCTGCGCGACTCGAACCTGCCGCCAGCCGCACTGGAGTTCACCGTCGACGAGCGCGCTGTACTCCACGATCTCCCGGCCGCCGGCGAGATCCTCACGCAAATGCACGAGATCGGGGTTCGCACGAACGTGCGTGAGTTCGGGGCGCTCACGGCCGACCAGCTCGAGGCGCTCGGGGTCAGCGCCGTCACCATCGACTTCTGGAACAGCAAGCGTGACGAGCGCGTCTCGCGCTATGTCGCCGAGAGCGTGCGTACGGCCCACCAGCTGCAGCTCCCGGTGACCGCGGCCCGCGCCGAGATGCCCGACGAGATTGAATTCGCCCGCGCCCTCGGCTGCGAGCGAATCGCCAGCCCGCACCCCCAGGACACCGCGAGCCCTGCGCCGCAGCCCGTCGCGGCGGCCACCCCCACCGACGACACGAGTCCGCTCGCCGCAGCGGTGTAGCACCCCTTACCGGCGACACCGCCTCGAGGCTCCGCGTGCCGTGGCTCACGATGGTTCCGCGAAGCCAGGAACGCGCCACCTCCCTCAGGCGCGACATCACCCGAGCGCCACTCGAGATCCGCGCCGACACCCCAACGACTTCCGCACTGGCAATAACTCCCGGAGAGGGCCACGACAACGAGGGCCACCCCGCGGGGTGGCCCTCGTGCTCTGCCAGAGGAAGAAGGACGGGACTAGGCGGCGCGCGCGTCTCCGGTGCCACCGAGGGCA
>CADEHD010000374.1 GCA_902827055.1 uncultured Chloroflexota bacterium
GGCTCGTGCCCGAAGGCGCCGCCGAGCTCGCGCTGACGGTCGGTGGCTTCACGCCGGTCGCGCTCGCGCACGTCTGGAACCTGCGGCTCTGCCACTGAAAGGGTGTCGCTAAATCGGGTGGCGCCGTGCGACCGGGCAGCGTCGTCCGAGAGTTGCCGCTAAGGAAGGCAGGAGATGCAGGAGGGGTCGCGCGAGATCATCACGCGCTTCACCTCCAGCTTCGGCTTCGAGAAGTTCAGGATCAGGCCGTGCTCCCGGCCTGCAGCCCGGAGGTACGACCGGACGACGGCGAAGTGCTGGTCGGCGACCTCCTTCACCGCCTTCAGCTCGACGACGATCTCCTTGGCGACGAAAAGGTCGAGGCGATGCAGGCCGACCTCGACGCCGCGGTACGCCACCGGCAGGTGGAGCTGCCGCTCGTGTGGAACACCGCGGGCCCGAAGCTCGATGGCGAGCGCGTTGTCGTAGACCGTCTCGATGAAGCCCGGTCCGAGCTCGCGATGTACCGCGATCGCCGCGCCGATGATCGACCCCGTCAACTCTTCGTGCTCGAGCGCCATCGTGACAAGACGCTGCAAGCGTCGCACGACTGACAGCGCACCCAAGGCTCACGCGTGGTGGCGATCCGATCGGCATGCAGAAGCCGCGCACCACCGAGCCCGAGCGTCGTCAGGGGACCATCTGCTTCACGATGCCCGAGGACACGCTCGAGCCGGACCATCCCGCTCGCGTGCTGTGGCGGGCGCTCGGTGGCCTCGACCTGTCGACGTTCCTGGCCAGCGCGCGGTCACTCGAAGGGCACGCCGGCCGGCCGACGCACTCGCCGCGGATGCTGCTCACGCTCTGGACCTACGCGATCTCGCAGGGCGTCGGCAGCGCTCGCGAGATCGAGCGGCTCGCGATGGACGATCGGGCGTACGCCTGGATCGTGGGCGACGCGAGCGTGAGCCACCACGTGCTGTCGCGGTTTCGGATCGGGCATCGCGCGGCCCTGGACGAGCTGATGACGAGCATCCTGGCCGCATTGACGCAAAAGGGAGTGCTGTCCCTGCGCCTGGTGGCGCTGGACGGAATGCGCGTTCGTGCGGCAGCGTCGGCGCCGTCGTTCCGCACCGACGCGTCGCTCGAGGAGTGCCGCGAGCAGGCTGCTCTCCATCTGAAGGCGGTGCTCGCACAGGCCGACGATCCGGAGTTGACCCGAGCGCAGAAGGCTGCCCGCGAGCGCGGCGCTCGCGAGTTCGAGGAGCGGATCGAGGCGGCGATCACGACCGTGCGAACACTGCAAGAAGAGCGGGGCCCCTCACGACGCGGTGCGGCTCGCGCGTCGAGCACCGACGCGGAGGCGCGCGTCATGAAGATGGGCGACGGCGGCTTCCGGCCCGCGCTGAACGTGCAGATGGCGACCGCGGGCTCCGAGCTCGGCGGGCCGCGGACGATCCTGGCGGTCTCGGTCACGAACGTCGGGAGCGACATGGGCGCGATGACGCCGATGCTCGAGCAGATCGAAGCGCGAACCGGCGAGCGCCCGAAGACGCTGCTCGCCGACGCGAACCACGGCAAGCACGCTGCG
>CADEHD010000375.1 GCA_902827055.1 uncultured Chloroflexota bacterium
CGTGTTCGACGAGGCGCGCTACTTCCAGCCGGGGGAGCACGTCGCGGTGTTCCGCATCGGGGGCGCGGATGTCGGCGTCACGATCTGCGAGGACGCGTGGTACCCCGGCGGTCCGATGCGCGAGCAGGCGCTGCAGGGCGCCACGGTGATCATCAACATCAACGGCTCGCCGTACTTCTTCGACAAGACGGCGGTGCGCGAGCGGATGCTCGCGACGCGTGCGACGGACAACGGCGTCACGCTCTGCTACGTGAACATGGTCGGCGGCCAGGACGAGCTGGTGTTCGACGGCAATTCGATGGTGATCGCGCCGGACGGGAGCGTCGTGGCGCGGGGCGCCTCGATGGCCGAGGACCTGCTGGTGGTGGACGTCTCCATCGAGGAGTCGATCCAGGCGCAGCTGCACAGCCCGCTGTTACGGCGGGACCGTGTGGGGCGCGAGGTGGGTGCGCCGATCTTCGTGACGGCGGCGCGCGAGGCGGCACATGGCGCGCTCCCCGTCGCCAGCATCGAACGCGCGGACCCGCTCGCCGAGGCGTACGAGGCGCTGGTGCTGGGCACTCGCGACTACCTTCGGAAGACGGGATTCACGGACGCGCTGGTCGCGCTGTCCGGCGGCATCGACTCGGCGCTGGTCGGGGCGATCGCCGTGGACGCGATTGGACCGGCGCATGTGCGCGGGGTGGCGATGCCCTCGCGCTACTCCTCCGAGGGGTCGCTGTCGGATGCGCGAGCGCTCGCGGACGCCCTCGGGATCGAGCTGGTGACGCTCGCCATCGAGCCGATCCACGCGGCCGCTCTCGAGGTGCTGGAGCCGCAGTTCGCGGGGACGCCGTCCGGGGTCGCGGAGGAGAACGTGCAGCCTCGGATCCGCGGGATGCTGATCATGGCGCTCTCCAACAAGTCGGGCGCGATCGTGCTGACCACCGGGAACAAGTCGGAGTACGCGTGCGGGTACGCGACGCTCTATGGCGACATGGTCGGCGGCTTCGCCGTGATCAAGGATGTCCCGAAGACGCTGGTGTACCGACTTGCCGAGTACCGCAACAGCGTGAGCCCCGTCATCCCGCGGGCCACCATCGAGAAGCCGCCGTCCGCCGAGCTGCGCCCCGGGCAGCTCGACACCGACTCGCTGCCTCCCTACGAGGTGCTCGATCCGATCATCGAGGCCTACGTGGAGGACGACCGCCCGCTGGAGGCGATCGTGGCGCGCGGGTTCGACGAGGCGATCGTCCGCCGGGTCATCGACATGGTGAATCGCAACGAGTACAAGCGCCGCCAGTCGCCACCCGGGGTGAAGGTCACGACTCGAGCGTTTGGACGCGACCGGCGGATCCCCCTCGCGAGTGCATACCGGGGGTACTGAGGCCCTCGGGAGCGTGCCTGCTCCAGGGCGCGCCGGGTCAGGACGTGCGTGCGCGCGCGACCGCAGAGGCAGCCAGCACCAGCGCGATGGCAATCGCCGCGACCACCGCTCCGGACCGGTCGGCGGAGAGCACCTCGACACGCACGAGCGCCTCGACGCTGGCGATGGCGGCGACTCCTGCCGCGAGCAGCAGAGCGCCCC
>CADEHD010000376.1 GCA_902827055.1 uncultured Chloroflexota bacterium
ACGGAATCGTCGAACGTGACGGTGACCTGCGACAGGCCGAACTGCGAAATCGACCGGATATCCTCCTTGCGCGGCAGGCTACTCATCGCGACTTCGATGGGAAACGTGACGTACTGCTCCATCTCGAGCGGCGCGAAGGCAGGGGCCACCGTGTTGATTTGGACCTGGTTGCTCGTGATGTCTGGCACGGCGTCAATCGGTAACCGGGTGGCCGAATAGAGGCCGCTTGCGACGAGGATCGTGCCTAGTACGAGCACGAGGACGCGCCAGCGAATGCTGAAGGTGAGAATGCGTTCAATCATGGTGTTGCCGCCGCGTTAGCGGCGCTCCTCCGCTGCTTCCTTCTCTTCCCCTTCGCCGATGGACGCGGCCTTCAGCTTGCTCTTGAGCATGAACGCGCCGTCCGTGACCACGCGCTCGCCGGCCTTGAGGCCGGTCAGCACGGGGACCCAGCCGCCAGTCCCGGTGCCCGCCTCCACGACGCGCTTCTCGAAGGTGTCGTCGCCGGTCTGCACGAAGACGACCGTGTCGTCGTCGACCTGCTGTACGGCCGCGGCAGGAACGACCAGCGCGTCTCGCGCGGTCGTCGTCGCAATTCCCACCGTCACGAACATCTGCAGCTTGAGGCGTCCGTCGCGGTTCGGGACTTCGCAGCGCACCTTGGCGGTGCGCGTGCTCGCATCGAGCACGTCGCTGACGTAGGTGATGCGCCCGGTGAATGTCTCACCTGGATAGCTTTCGGTCGTGACCTGTGCCTCCTGGCCCCGCCGCACGGAGGCGATATCCCGCTGATAGAGGTCGCCGACGACCCAGACCGTGGAGAGGTCGGCGACCGTGAAGAGTTCCCGTGTTGTGTCGACGGCGTCTCCGGGTGCCACATCAGCGCTGGTGACCACGCCAGCGAACGGGGCCCGCACGACGGTGCGGGACCAGTCGGGCGCATCTCCGGATGACGCGCGGAGCCGCGTGAGGTCGACAGGGTCCAGGCCGAAGCGCTGCAACTTCCGTGCGACATTGGTCATCGCCGCACGAGCGGTCGTCACCTCGGCGAGCGCACGCTTGTGCTCAGCGTCGCGGCGCTCGAACTCGCTACGCGCGAGGCCGCCGACGGCGACCAGCTTGTCCGCACGCTCGAGCGCGCGTTTCGCGACATCCGCGTCAGCCGCGGCGCGTTCGACCGCAGCGGCAGCGCTCAGATAGTCGCCTACCAGTTCGCCCACATCGACGTTGTCGTAGGTCAGCAGGGGCTGCCCCGAGTGAACGCGATCGCCCACGCGGACGTGTACCTCCTCGACGCGGCCGGGCGCGAGCAAGCGGACGTGCGCCACCCGCGTCTCGTTTGGTGTGACGACGCCCGTGGCCTGGATGACGTCAGCGAATGCTCGCTGCTCGACAGTCTGCACCGTCAGCCCGATCGTGTGCCGCGTGCGTTCGTTGATGGTGATCACATTCGGTGAGGCCGACTCCATGGACTCGGCCTCCGCGGAGGTGGGCTCCGCTGTCCCTGATGACGACCACCAGCGGCCGACGGCGACCAGGAGAGCGACGGCGACGATCAGTCCGCCA
>CADEHD010000377.1 GCA_902827055.1 uncultured Chloroflexota bacterium
GCTGCCGGAACTCCTGCCGGGCCTCCCCGGCCGCCTGCTCGGCGCGCTGATCGGCCTGGCCGTCGCGGGCGCCTGCGTGGTCGCGCTGTGGCCGGCGCGCCGGGAGCGGCGCGGCGCGCGCGGGCCTGGCGAGCGCGCCGAGCTCGCGCCGACGCTCGAGTCGCGCCACGGCGGCGAGGGCGTCTCCGCCGCCGAGGCCGAGGCGCTCACCCCGGCACCGCGCGCGCGAGCGGAGCCCGCGGCGGCGCTCATCCCGCCCGCGCCCTACCCCCGCGACGTCCGCATCGAGGGTCGCGCCCCCGCGGGGGCTCGCCCGCTCGAGACCGGCCGGCGCGCGCCGCCGCGGGCGCCCGCGCACCCCGGGGCCGCGGCGGAGCGACGCGAGGAGCGCGCGCCTGCCACGCCGGTCGTCGCGCCGCTGGTCGGCCAGTACGGCGGTCCGTCCCTCGCGGACGTGCGGCCGGTCGACACGAACGGCGGGCCCGCGCAGCCGGTCTGGGAGCGCGCCGGCCGGGTGGCGGTCGAGCCCGCCGAGCCGTGGGCGAGCCCGACCCGCCCGCCGCCGGTCGAGGAGGCGCCCGAGCCGAGCGCGCCGCTCGCCCCGATGGCCGAGGTCGAGCCCGACGCCGCGCCGCAGGCCTCCGCCCCCGTGCTCGTGGAGCCCGAGGAGCCTGCTCGCGCCGAGCGCAAGCCCGTGCGCGCGCCGCGCGGCGCGGGGCGCACGCAGCCGCTGCGCGCGACGGCCCCTGCCACCGACGAGGCCGAGGAAGCGCTCCAGGAGCTGGACGAGCCCCCGGCGGCCAGCGCCGCGCGCCGCTCGTCACCGGCCTGGGAGCAGGTGGGGCTGTTCGACGAGCCGCCGGACCCGGCCGAGGCGGCGTCCGTGCATGCGTCGGAGAGGGCCTCGGTCTTCGCTCCCGAGGCGCCCGCGGACACGGACGAGGACCCCGAGGCTCTGGAGGTGGCGGGCTCCGAGGCCGCGGAGCCACAGGCCGCCTACGACGACGATGAGATCGGGGACGACGACCTCGACAGCGACAGCGATAGCGACGACGACGACGACGACGAGGAAGAAGACGAAGACGAAGACGAGGAGGACGAGGACGAGGACGACGAGGACGACGACGAGGACGAGGAGGAAGAAGAGGACGCCGACGAGCTGGACCTGGCGCAGGTGGAGATCGCCGCGTCGGCCGGCGTGCCCGGAGAGTCCGACCCGGCCGCGCAGGAGCCCGAGCCCGAGAAGGTGCTCGCGCCGCTCGCCCGCCCGGCCCAGGAGCCCGCGGCCGCCCTCGGGCGCCTCGACTTCGAGCAGCTCGTGCACGAGGCCGGCTGCGTCGTCATCGACCAGAATCGCGTGGCGGTCTCGATGCTCCAGCGCAGCTTCCAGCTCGACTTCGACCAGGCCTGCCTGGTGCTGGACCAGCTCCAGGAGCGCGGTTTGATCGGCCCGTACATGGGTGGCCGCACCCGGGATATACTCCTCACCCGCGAGGAGTGGGAGGCGCAGGCGCCCGGGGCCTGACCCCGGCGCGCGGG
>CADEHD010000378.1 GCA_902827055.1 uncultured Chloroflexota bacterium
TGAGCAACTTCCCGTTGCTCTGGCCCTGGTGGACCCGATGACACGCGGCACACTGATCGGGAAGCCCACCCTGGGAGCCTCCCGTGGCCGTGTAGCCACCGTGCGGGCCTCCGTCGGCACTGGCCGGGGTCGGACCACCCGGAGCACCGACGACCAGGAACGCCGCGAGCGCCACCGCAACTGCGACGGTGACCAGCGCGCCTCTATGCGCAATCATCATCGCCCGCCTCTCCATGGGGTGTCTGAGGCGGCCACTCGCCGCCCGTCTGCACCCACTGCTCCACCGCGAGTATCCGCGTCGGAATCTGCCCAAACATCCTGAATGTCGCGAAGTCTCATCGTGCCCTCGTGAGGACCTTCGTCACGCTCGTGCTAGTAGCGCCAGATCTGCACGCGATCGTTGTCGCGGTCCGCGACGTAGACGCGGTTCCCGCGGCCGATCACCAGGTCGGTGGGGAACAGGAACGCTCCGTCACCGATGCCGGGCTCGCCCACCACGAACACGCGGTTCCGCCCGCTCCTCGAAACGTCCCAGCCGGAGATCGAGTGGTCGTTCGCGTCGGCGACCAGCAGGATGCCGCGGGAGTCGAACGCGATGCCTCGCGGCAGCGCCAACGTCTCCGTCGCGAGGTTGCCGTAGGACGCGGTCGCCTGGCTCTCCGGCTCGTAGACCACGAGCCGCGCGTTGTTCCCGTCGCTGATCAGGACCCGCCCGTCCGAGCCGCGCGCCACGCCGTTCGGGAACGAGAGCGGCACGCCGTCCGCCTCGATGCTGCCCCACTCCTCGAGGATGTGGCGGCTGCGGTCGTACACCACCAGCGCCGGGGCTCCGGCGTCGGTATTCGTGACGTAGGCACGCCCGTCCTCATCGACGTCCACCGACAACGGCTGCCACGCGTCGTCCCCCTTCGGCGACGGCAGCGCCCCGAGCCACTGGTCGGAGGCGTCGTAGACATCGACGGTGCGCCGAATGCGATCCACCACGTACACGAACTCCGCCGACACAGCGACGGCCATCGGCTTGCGCGTGCCCACATCGGTTCGCGGCGGAGCGAGCTCACCGACGGACTCCCCGTCGGCAACACGGATCTTGCGCACGAATCGGTCGCCGGCGCCCTCCGCGACATAGAGGAACTCACCCGACTCACTGAGCGCCACGCTCAGCGGCGCGCGCAGTCCGAAGATCGACCGCTCATAGACCGGCGGGTCGATCGGCAGCACCGCGCTCACCCCGGGCAGCGAGCGGAGCCCTGGTACGGCGTTGAGCACGTCCCACACCAGCCCCGAGGCAGCCGCCACCACCACACCGAGACCGAGCACGCCATGCGCGATGCGCTGGCCCCGGCTCTTCCCCGTCCAGACCGCCGCGGCCACACCACGCCCCACACGAGAAGCCACGCTCAGGATGGGCATCGCTTCCTACCCTCCAGCGCCGGCGGACGCCAGGCGATCCAGCGCGAGGTCACTGAGGAACATGTTGGGGTCGAGGCTGACGGCACGGCGGTAG